>NZ_JACADT010000161.1:0-8513 GCF_013421635.1 Streptomyces sp. UH6
GGGAACGCCGACGGTCCCGGTAACGCCGACGGCCCCCCGGGCCGGTGAGGGCTCGGGGGGCCGATGCGGGCGTGCGGGGCGGCGGGGGCGCGGCTACTGGAGCTGCGCGGCCCTCGCCTCGCGGCGGTTGTCACGGAAGTTGTTCACCCGGCGGGCCGTCGCGAACAGCGGGATCACCGCGCCCAGCACCAGCTGCAGCGCGCAGCCGGTCTGCAGGAGCAGCTCACCGCTCGGCGCACCGGCCGCCCAGGCGACCAGCATGCCCATCGACGCGACGATCCAGACCAGCATCGCCACGGCCGACCGCCCACGCGGCTTCGGGTACTCGACGCGGCTCACCATCAGCCACGCCGTGCCCAGCACCGCCAGCAGCGTGGCGACGAACGGCAGCTCGAGCAGGACGATGGAGACCACCGTCAACGCCCCGAAGGGTGACGGCATGCCTTGGAACGTGCCGTTGGGCACCGTCACGATGGAGAACCGCGCAAGCCGCAGCACCACCGCCAGCAACACCATGATCGCGGCCAGTGCCGCGACCCGCTGATGCGCGTCGTCGGCGACCATGCCGTACACCAGGACGAAGTAGGCCGGAGCCAGCCCGAAGCTGATCAGGTCGGACAGGTTGTCCAGCTCCGCGCCCATGGGCGAGGACCGCAGCTTCCGGGCGACCTGACCGTCGAAGAGGTCGAAGATCGCCGCGGCCAGCATCAGGATCACCGCGGTGGCCGCGCTGTGGCGGGCCATGCCCGTCTCCTGGCTGCCGGTGAGGTGCGGGATCAGGATGCCGGTGGTGGTGAAGTACACCGCCATGAAGCCGCAGGTGGCGTTGCCGAGGGTCAGCGTGTCCGCTATCGACAGACGCAGCGACAGCGGCATCTCCTCGTCGTCGGCCTCGTCGAGGCCGGTACGGCTGGACGCCTGGGGCGCCCAGCCGGTACTCGGATCCTGGTCAGTCGCGGTCAATGCGAGTCACCCCAGCCACGGTCTTCTGGCCGACCTCCACCGCGACCTCCACTCCGGCCGGGAGGTACAGGTCGACGCGCGAGCCGAACCGGATGAGGCCGATCCGCTCACCCTGCTCGACCTTGGTCCCCTTGGGGATGTAGGGCACGATGCGGCGGGCCACCGCGCCGGCGATCTGGATCATCTCGATGTCACCGAGCTCGGTGTCGAAGTGCCAGACCACGCGCTCGTTGTTCTCGCTCTCCTTGTTGAAAGCGGGAACGAACCCACCCGGCACGTGCTCGACCGACGTCACGGTGCCGGCCAGCGGCGCGCGGTTGACGTGGACGTTGAGCGGGCTCATGAAGATGGCGACGCGGGTGCGGCCGTCCTTCCAGGGCATGATGCTCTGCACCACGCCGTCGGCGGGCGAGATCACACGGCCCTGCGTGATCTCGCGCTCCGGGTCCCGGAAGAACCACAGCATGCCCGCCGCGAGAGCGGTGGCGGGCACAGCGACGGCCTTGGCCGCGCCGGAACGGCGCGCCCGGAGCAGGCTGAGGGCGGCGGTGGCGACCGTCGGGGCGAGCCACGGCGACGCTCCGCGCGCGAGCCGGGTGCCGGCGAGGCTGTCGCGGTGTGCAGAGGATTGGCTGTGGGGCATGGAAGACCTTCGTAGCGGGAGGGTGCCGCGCTGCAGTTCTTGGGGACGGCGGCTTTCCGGAATCGTACCGGTCAGGCACTACAACTGGGCAAGCCAGAAGCCGAGTCGAGGACCGGGAGCGCTGACGGGGTGTGATCTTCTTCTGGAAGAAAACACCCCGTAGCAGGACAATCGGCCGGGCCGTAACCGGATCTTTCCGGAATCAGCCCTGGAAGCGGTACTCCTCGAGGAGTCTGCGTCCGATGATCATCTTCTGGATTTCTGCGGTGCCTTCACCGATGAGCAGCATCGGAGCCTCTCGGTAGAGGCGCTCGATCTCGTACTCCTTGGAGAAGCCGTAGCCGCCGTGGATCCGGAAAGCATCTTCGACGACCTCCTTGCAGTACTCGCTGGCGAGGTATTTCGCCATGCCTGCCTCGAGGTCGTTTCGCTCCCCGGAGTCCTTTTTGCGGGCTGCGTTAACCATCATCGCATGGGCGGCTTCAACCTTGGTGGCCATTTCGGCCAATTTGAACTGGATCGCCTGGTGCTGCGCGATCGGCTTGCCGAAGGTGTGGCGCTGCTGCGCGTACTGCACGCCCAGCTCGAACGCACGCTGCGCGACGCCGCAGCCACGGGCCGCGACATTCACCCGGCCCACCTCGACGCCGTCCATCATCTGGTAGAAGCCGCGGCCGGTTTTGCCGCCCAGTACCCGATTGGCCGGAATTCGCAGGCCGTCCATGACGAGCTCGGTGGTGTCGACCCCCTTGTAGCCCATCTTGTCGATCTTCCCGGGAATGGTCAGACCGGGAAGGACCTCGCCGAAGCCGGCCGGCTTCTCGACGAGGAAGGTCGTCATCGACCTGTGCGGCGCGGTCCCCTCGGGGTGTCCTTCGTCACTCTTGACCAGAACGGCCACCAGCGTGGAGGTTCCGCCGTTGGTCAGCCACATCTTCTGGCCGGTGAGGAGGAAGTCGTCGCCGTCCCGGACCGCCTTGGAGGTGATGGCCGACACGTCCGAACCGAGCGCGGGCTCCGACATCGAGAAGGCGCCCCGGACCTCGCCCGCCGCCATCCGCGGCAGGAAGTACTCCTTCTGCTCGTCGGTGCCGTGCTGCTTGAGCATGTAGGCCACGATGAAGTGGGTGTTGATGATGCCGGAGACCGACATCCACCCGCGGGAGAGCTCCTCCACGCACAGCGCGTAGGTCAGGAGCGACTCGCCCAGACCCCCGTACTCCTCGGGGATCATCAGGCCGAACAGGCCCAGTTCCTTCAGGCCGTCGACGATCGCCTGCGGGTACTCGTCGCGGTGCTCCAGCTCGGTGGCGACCGGGATGATCTCCTTGTCCACGAACTCCCGGACGGTGGCCAGGATCTCCTGCTGGACCTCGGTGAGACCGTGGGTCCGGGCGAGTCGGCTCATCCCTTGGACTCCTTCTCCTTCAGCTCGGGCCGGCCGGGCTGCTCGCCGCCGCGCTCCTCGATGTACGTCCCGGTCGGCACCATCACCTTGCGGCGGAAGACGCAGACCAGCGTGCCGTCCTGCTTGTAGCCCTTGGTCTCCACGTACACGATGCCGCGGTCGTTCTTCGACTTCGACGGCCACTTGTCGAGCACGGTGGTCTCGCCGTAGAGCGTGTCGCCGTGGAAGGTGGGCGCCACGTGCTTGAGCGACTCGATCTCCAGGTTGGCGATCGCCTTGCCGGAGACGTCCGGCACCGACATGCCGAGCAGCAGCGAGTAGATGTAGTTGCCCACCACGACGTTCTTGCCGAAGTCGGTCGTCTTCTCGGCGTAGTTGGCGTCCATGTGGAGCGGGTGGTGGTTCATGGTGAGGAGACAGAACAGGTGGTCGTCGTACTCGGTGACCGTCTTGCCCGGCCAGTGCTTGTACGTCGCCCCGACCTCGAACTCCTCGTAGGTGCGCCCGAACTGCATCGGCTCAGCCCTCCGGGATCTCGAACTTGCTGGTGCGCTTCATGCCGGCCGCGCGGCCCTTGCCCGCGATGACCAGCGCCATCTTCCGGCTGGCCTCGTCGATCATCTCGTCGCCGAGCATCGCCGAGCCCTTCTTGCCGCCCGCCTCGGACGTGCACCAGTCGTACGCGTCCAGGATCAGCTCGGCGTGGTCGTAGTCCTCCTGGGTGGGGGAGAAGACCTCGTTGGCGGCGTCCACCTGGCCCGGGTGCAGCACCCACTTGCCGTCGAAGCCGAGGGCCGCGGCACGCCCGGCCACCTCGCGGAAGCCGTCCACGTTGCGGATCTGCAGGTAGGGGCCGTCGATCGCCTGGAGGTCGTTGGCGCGGGCCGCCATCAGGATCTTCATCAGGATGTAGTGGTAGGCGTCGGCGCCGTAGCCCGGCGGCTGCTCCCCGACCACCAGCGACTTCATGTTGATGGAGGCCATGAAGTCGGCGGGGCCGAAGATGATGGTCTCCAGCCGCGGCGAGGCCTCGGCGATCGCGTTGACGTTGTTGAGGCCCTGCGCGTTCTCGATCTGCGCCTCGATGCCGATCCGCCCGACCTCGAAGCCCATGGTCTTCTCGATCTGGGTGAGCAGCAGGTCCAGCGCCACGACCTGCTCGGCGTTCTGCACCTTGGGCAGCATGATGCAGTCCAGGTTCGGGCCGGCGCCCTCGACGACCGTCACCACGTCGCGGTAGGTCCACTCCGTGGTCCAGTCGTTGACCCGCACCACCCGGGTCTTGCCCGTCCAGTCACCCTCGTTGAGGAACTTGACGATGGTGTGCCGGGCCTCCGGCTTGGCCAGCGGCGCGCAGGCGTCCTCCAGGTCCAGGAACACCTGGTCCGCGGGCAGGCCCTGGGCCTTCTCCAGGAAGCGCGGGTTGGAGCCGGGAACCGCCAGGCAGGAGCGCCGGGGGCGCAGACGGTTCACGGACGGCTGGGGCGCGGTCATGCGGGGACCTCCAGGGGGTCGAGCTTGTGTGCCTTGCGGATCTCGTCGACGATACGGCCGATGATCCCGGTGATGTCGAAGTCCTTCGGGGTGAACACCGCGGCCACTCCGGCGGCCCGGAGCTCCTCGGCGTCCGCCCCCGGAATGATGCCGCCCGCGATCACCGGGATGTCGTCCGCCCCGGCCGTACGCAGCCGGTTCAGCACGTCGGGCACCAGCTGGGCGTGCGAGCCGGACAGGATGGACAGGCCGACCGCGTGCACGTCCTCGGCGAGGGCCGCGTCCACGATCTGCTCCGGCGTCAGCCGGATGCCCTGGTAGACCACCTCGAAGCCGGCGTCGCGGGCCCGCACGGCGATCTGCTCGGCGCCGTTGGAGTGCCCGTCCAGGCCCGGCTTGCCGACCAGGAAGCGGAGCTTGCCGACCTCCAGGTCGCGGGCGGTGGCCTCGACCCGGCGGCGGACCTCGGCGAGTCCGGTGCCGTCCTCGGCGGCCACCGCCACCGGGGCGGACGAGACGCCGGTGGGTGCCCGGTACTCGCCGAACACCTCCCGCAGCGCTCCCGCCCACTCCCCGGTGGTCGCCCCCGCACGGGCGCATTCGAGGGTGGCTTCCATGAGGTTGTCCTCGCCGCGCGCCGCCTGCTTCAGCCGCTCCAGCGCCTTGCACGGGCGCGGGTGGTTGAACGGCGGCTGGTAGCGGGTGTCGCGCCAGTTCCGCAGCGAGGCCGTCACCCGATCCTCGACGGCGGGGTCGACCGTCTGGATCGCGGTGTCCAGGTCCGCGGTCAGCGGGCTCGGCTCGGTCGATTCGAAGACGTTGACGCCGACGATCCGGTCGTGCCCGGCCTCGATCCGCGCCCGGCGCTCCGCGTGCGAGGCGACCAGCTGCGACTTGAGGTAGCCGGACTCCACGGCGGCCATCGCGCCGCCCATCTCCTGGATCCGGTCCATCTCCGCCCAGGCGTCGTCGACCAGCTCGCAGACCTTGGCCTCGACCACCTTCGAGCCCTCGAAGATGTCCTCGTACTCCAGCAGGTCGCTCTCGTGGGCGAGCACCTGCTGGATGCGCAGCGACCACTGCTGGTCCCAGGGCCGGGGCAGCCCCAGCGCCTCGTTCCAGGCCGGCAGCTGCACGGCGCGGGCCCGGGCGTCCTTGGAGAGGGTGACGGCCAGCATCTCCAGGACGATCCGCTGGACGTTGTTCTCCGGCTGGGCCTCGGTCAGGCCCAGGGAGTTGACCTGGACGCCGTACCGGAAGCGGCGCTGCTTGGGGTTCTCGATGCCGTACCGCTCCCGGGTGATGCGGTCCCAGATGCGGGTGAAGGCCCGCATCTTGCACATCTCCTCGACGAAACGGACGCCGGCGTTCACGAAGAACGAGATCCGGGCGACCACGTCGCCGAACTTCTCCTCGGGCACCTGGCCGCTGTCGCGGACCGCGTCCAGCACGGCGATCGCGGTGGACATCGCGTAGGCGATCTCCTGGACCGGGGTGGCTCCCGCCTCCTGCAGGTGGTAGCTGCAGATGTTGATCGGGTTCCACTTCGGCATGTGGGTGACCGTGTAGGTGATCAGGTCCGTGGTCAGCCGGAGGGAGGGCCCGGGCGGGAAGACGTGGGTGCCCCGGGAGAGGTACTCCTTGACGATGTCGTTCTGGGTGGTGCCCTGGAGGGCGGAGACGTCGGCGCCCTGCTCCTCGGCGACCACCTGGTAGAGCGCCAGCAGCCACATGGCCGTGGCGTTGATGGTCATCGAGGTGTTCATCTTCTCGAGGGGGATGTCCTCGAAGAGACGGCGCATGTCACCGACGTGGGCCACCGGGACGCCGACCCGGCCGACCTCGCCGCGGGCGAGGACGTGGTCGGAGTCGTAGCCGGTCTGGGTCGGCAGGTCGAACGCCACCGACAGGCCGGTCTGGCCCTTGGCGAGGTTGCGCCGGTACAGCTCGTTGGACGCCTCGGCGGTGGAGTGGCCGGCGTAGGTCCGCATCAGCCACGGACGGTCCTTCTGACGCTCTGACATGGCCTCTGCCTCAGATGTTCCGGAAGCGGTTGATGGCGTCGATGTGCTGGGCGCGCATCTCGTGGTCGCGGACACCCAGACCCTCCTCGGGGGCCATGCACAGCACACCGACCTTGCCCTGGTGCAGGTTGCGGTGGACGTCGTAGGTCGCCTGACCGGTCTCCTCGAGGCTGTACGTCCTGGAGAGCGTCGGGTGGATCTTGCCCTTGGCGATCAGGCGGTTGGCCTCCCACGCCTCGCGGTAGTTGGCGAAGTGCGAGCCGATGATCCGCTTGAGCGACATCCACAGGTAGCGGTTGTCGTACTGGTGCATGTAGCCGGAGGTGGAGGCGCAGGTGGTGATGGTGCCGCCCTTGCGGGTGACGAAGACCGAGGCGCCGAAGGTCTCCTTGCCGGGGTGCTCGAAGACGATGTCGATGTCCTCGCCGCCGGTGAGCTCGCGGATGCGCTTGCCGAAGCGCTTCCACTCCCGCGGGTCCTGGGTGTTCTCGTCCTTCCAGAACGTGTAGCCCTCGGCCGCCCGGTCGATGATCAGCTCGGCGCCCATGCTCCGGCAGATCTCGGCCTTCTCCGGGGAGGAGACCACGCAGATCGGGGTGGCGCCGCCGGCCAGCGCGAACTGGGTGGCGTAGGAGCCGAGGCCGCCGCTGGCGCCCCAGATCAGGACGTTGTCGCCCTGCTTCATGTTGGCGCCGTTGGTGGAGACCAGCTGCCGGTAGGCGGTGGAGTTGACCAGGCCCGGAGAGGCCGCCTCCTCCCAGGACAGGTGTGCCGGCTTGGGCATCAGCTGGTTGGACTTGACCAGGGCGATCTCGGCGAGGCCGCCGAAGTTGGTCTCGAAGCCCCAGATCCGCTGCTCCGGGTCGAGCATGGTGTCGTTGTGGCCGTCGGAGGACTCCAGCTCGACGCTCAGGCAGTGCGCGACGACCTCGTCGCCGGGGTTCCAGGCGTTGACGCCGGGACCGGTGCGCAGGACGACGCCCGCCAGGTCGGAGCCGATGATGTGGTACGGCAGGTCGTGGCGCTTGGCCAGGTCGCTGACCCTGCCGTAGCGCTCCAGGAAGCCGAAGGTCGACAGCGGCT
This sequence comes from Streptomyces sp. UH6, assembly GCF_013421635.1. NCBI lineage: Bacteria > Bacillati > Actinomycetota > Actinomycetes > Kitasatosporales > Streptomycetaceae > Streptomyces > Streptomyces sp. UH6. Next base: position 7,616 of record NZ_JACADT010000161.1, read on the forward strand.
CGAAGATCGACGTCCACACCGAGTTGTAGTTGACCGAGGACGCCATGACGGCCACCAGGGCCTCGCCCGGGCCGAGTTCGGGCAGCGGGACCTCGTCGAGGTGCAGCGACTTGCGGGGGTCCTTGTCCCGGGTGGCGAGCCCCGCGAACATCTCCGTCTCGTCCTTGTGCACGGTGATCGCGCGGTACGACTCGGGGAGCTCGATGGCTGCGAAGTCCTCGGACGAGGCGTTCTGCGACTGGATCGCGTCCAGGATGTCCTTCACGGTCACGGTGTTGCCTCCGGCGACGGGCGCCCGCTCGATCGAGGGCGCAGAGGGTACGTCGTGCTGGTGCTGATGCGGTGGTTGCCGTCGGTTCGGCGGGTGGTGCGGCGGCGCGTTGTGGCGCGTGGGATGCCTGTGACGCAGGCGTCCGGACGCGCAGGGCAGCGCCCCGCGGGGACATCCGCCGCACCTCGGGTTCGCGGTGCGGCGGCCGTCCGGACACCCACAACGTATGGCACGGTGTGACCGTTGACAAGGCACTGAGTGCCACGAATTGCGCTCAGCTGAAATAAGAGGGCCGCAGACGAGCGATGATCGATCAGCGGGCGTCGAGATGGGGGTTCCGATCGATGATCGATCAGTATTCCCAAGGTGACCGGGGGTGCGGGGTGCGTTCCGGCGGTCGGCGGCGCAGGGCGGTCGGAGCGCCGATTTCAGGGCCCCGGACCTTCCCGCGGCCCCGGGGCGACGGCCTGGATGACACTCCGTGCCACCTGTCTTCGTGTCACCCGCGTCCGCCCCGGCCGCGTCCTTCCTGGCCGCCCTCGACGACGGCCGCCGCCGTGCGCCGGCCGTCGTCGGGCCGGGGCGGGGGTGTACGGGTGAGCGGGGGAGAGGGGCCCGGGCGTCGAC
>NZ_JACADT010000162.1:0-8475 GCF_013421635.1 Streptomyces sp. UH6
GCCGCCGGCGAACCGCCCGCGGAACCACCCGGCTCGCCCTCGGCGCCACTCCCGTCGCCGTCCCCGTACCCGTCCGCAGGCACGGCACGGTCGGGCAGTGTCTCCTCCACGTCCGTGGCCGGCACGGTGGCGTCGGCCTCCCGCCCGCCGTCGAGACCGGGCTCGCGGTCCGCGTCCGGGCCGTGGAAGTCCTCGGCGTCCACGACGCTCTCGACGGGCGTGGGCTCCTCGAGCTCCAGAACCTCGCCCGCCCCGGCGGCCTCGTCCAGGTCCCCGTCCTCGGTCGGCTCGGCCCGCACGGAGTCCACCTCGCCGAACGCGGACCCGCCGCCTTCGGCTCCGCCGCTCTCGGACTCACCGGTCTCGAACTCACCGGGCTCGGGCTCACCGAACGCGGATTCACCGGACTCACCGGACTCCGCACCGGCAAACCAGGCATCGGAGAACCCGGCGCCCACGGACCCGGAGTCGGAGAACCCCGAGTCGGAGAACCCCGAGTCGGAGAACCCGGAGCCCGCGGACCCCGTCTCCGCCCCGACGGCGGCCGGGCGGCTCTCCAGGGCGTCCAGCGCCGCCCTCGCCCGGCGGAACAGCTCCCCGCCCTGCGGCGAGAAGGGCCGGGCGGGCTCGGGGACGGGGGCCGGACCGAGCGCCGGGGCCTCACGTGCCGGAGGCAGCGCCGGGACGGGGTCCTTGGCCTCGATCTCCAGCAGGCGCCGTCCCTCCAGGGCACTCGCCCGCTCCGTCTCCGCCGTCGCGTAACGCCGCAGCAGGGAGGCGTGCTCGTTGCGCAGCGCCGCCAGTTCGGCCCGCTTGGACCGCAGCCGCTGCTCCAGCTTGATCCGGAGCTCCCGGCCTTCCTCCAGGTCGGCCTCCAGCTCGGCCACCCGCTCCTCGTGCTGCCACTCGGCGCTGGCCTTGGCACGCTTCAGCTCGGCGACGCTCAGACCGGCCGCCGTGTCCCAGCGCCGCAGGGTCACCGCGGCGGCCACGCCGACCACGGCGGCGAGAGCGGTCATCAGCCGCAGCAGCAACGGTTCACCGAGGAACCACGGAACCAGCGCACAGACCACGGACACGACTGCGAACACCGACGGCGGCAGGAGCCTGTGCAGAGGCGGGGAATGACGATGGCGTCCTCGTGGCATGGCCAGAAACTTACCGCGCGTAGGCGGTCGTGGACGCCCGGGAAGGCAAAATCGACGGCTCCGCTTTCCGTCCGGACATTCCCGTTTCTTGATCAGATCGACGGAGACCCCGCTCCGCGTCCCGTTTTGCACCATTTCACAGGCCCCTCACCGGGCCGACGGGTTCGGCGCGGCCCTGCCCGGCCGCCTAGGCTGGTCGCATGAGCAAGCAGTGCGTACGCGGCCACGTGGCGGGCCTTCCGACGTGGGACCGCTGCGCGGTCATGGGCGTCGTCAACGTGACTCCGGACTCCTTCTCCGACGGTGGCCGGTGGTTCGACACCACTGCGGCGATCAAGCGCGGCCTGGACCTCGTCGCGGAAGGCGCCGACCTGGCCGACGTGGGCGGCGAGTCCACCCGGCCCGGCGCCACCCGGGTGGACGAGGCGGAGGAACTGCGCCGGGTGATCCCGGTGGTCCGCGGACTGGCCGCGGAGGGGGTCGTCGTCTCGGTCGACACCATGCGCGCCTCGGTCGCCGAGAAGGCGCTGGCCGCGGGCGCCGTCATGGTCAACGACGTCAGCGCGGGCCTCGCCGACCCGGCGATGATCCCCGTGGTCGCCGCCGCGGGGGCGCCGTTCGTGGTGATGCACTGGCGCGGTCTGCTGGAGGGCGCCAACATCCCCGGCCGTTACACCGACGTGGTCCGCGAGGTCGTCGACGAGATCCGTGAGCGGGTGGACGCCGCCGTCGCGGGCGGGGTCGACCCGGAGCGGATCGTGGTCGACCCGGGCCTCGGCTTCTCCAAGGGCGCCGAGGACGACCTCGCCCTCCTCGCCCACCTCGACCGTCTCTTCGGGCTCGGACGGCCGGTGCTGGTCGCCGCCTCGCGCAAACGCTTCCTGGGCCAGGTCCTGGCCGGCCCCCAGGGCACCCCGCCACCCGCCCGGGAACGGGACGCCGCCACCGCCGCCGTCTCCATGCTCGCCGCCCAGCGGGGGGCGTGGGCGGTACGGGTCCACGAGGTGCGCGCCTCGGCCGACGCGGTGCGGGTCGCCGCCGCGGTCGAAGGGGCCAGGTGATCGCGGTGAGCGCCGCGCACACGGACGTCGAGCAGGTCGAACTCGCCAACACCGCCTTCTACGAGGCGATCGAGCAGGGCGACTTCGACGAGCTCTCCGCCCTCTGGCTCTCCCCCGCCGACCTGGGCGTCGACGAGACGTACCACGACCCCGCGGAGACGGGGGTGATCTCCTGCGTCCACCCCGGCTGGCCTGCCCTCAACGGACGTGGCGAGGTGCTGCGGTCCTACGCGCTGATCATGGCGAACACGGATTACATCCAGTTCTTCCTGACCGACGTGCACGTCTCGGTCACCGGCGACACCGCCGTGGTCACCTGCACCGAGAACATCCTCAGCGGCGGCCCGCCGCCCGAGGAGGGCGAGGACCCGGGCCCGCTGCTCGGCCAGCTCGTGGTGGCGACCAACGTGTTCAGGCGCACCCCCTCCGGCTGGAAGCTGTGGTCCCACCACGCCTCCCCGGTCCTCACCGAGTCCGACGAGGACGAGGAGCCGGAGGAACCTGACATTCCGGCGTGACTCCCCCACCCGTGATTGAGGCCGTGACACACGGGGTAGTGGCCGTCTTCGGCCGGTCGCACTCCCCCGACGAGGAGGAACGCCGACGCCCACGGGTAGATTCAGTGCCAGTGGGCGCCCTCGCGCACCCGGCGCGGAACCGGCCCCTCACCGACGACTGCAGGAGTGATTCGTAGTGGATCGTGTCGCGCTGCGCGGCCTCAAGGGCCACGGCCACCACGGCGTGTTCCCCGAGGAGCGCGAGACGGGCCAGACCTTCGTGGTGGACGTCGTCCTGGGACTCGACACCCGGCCCGCCGCGGCCGACGACGACCTGACGAAGACCGTCCACTACGGCATCCTCGCCGAGGAGGTCGTGGGCGTCGTGGAGGGCGAACCGGTCGACCTGATCGAGACGCTCGCCGAGCGCATCGCCGCGGTCTGCCTCAGCAACGAGATCGTGGCGGAGGTCGAGGTCTGCGTCCACAAGCCGGGCGCGCCCATCACCGTTCCGTTCGACGACGTGACCGTCACCATCAACCGGAGCCGTGTATGACCCCCTCGCGCCTTCCCGGGTTTCCCGACCCCACGGTCCAGCCGGTGCCGGTGTCCGTCGTCGAGGCGGTGGACGCAGCCGACTCCACGCTCTCCAACCCCCGCCAGGCCGTGCTGTCCGTCGGCTCCAACCTCGGCAACCGGATGGAGAACCTCCAAGGCGCCGTCGACGCGCTGGAGGACACCCCGGGCATCCGGATCAAGGCCGTGTCGCCCGTCTACGAGACGGCGCCCTGGGGTGTCGAGCCGGGGTCCCAGCCGAACTACCTGAACGCGGTCGTGATCCTCCGGACGACCCTGCCGCCCACCTCCCTGCTGGAGCGGGCCCAGGCCGTCGAGGAGGCGTTCCACCGCACGCGCGACGAGCGGTGGGCGGCCAGGACGCTGGACGTGGACATCGTCGCCTACGAGGGCCGGGTCTCCGACGACCCGGTGCTCACCCTGCCGCACCCGCGTGCCCACGAGCGCGCCTTCGTGCTGGCACCGTGGCTGGACGCGGACGGGTCCGCCGAGATTCCCGGCCGGGGGCGGGTCGCCGACCTGCTGGCCTCGGTCACCCGCGAGGGCGTGGCACGGCGTGAGGACCTGGAACTCCGCCTGCCCGAATGACGTTGAGAGGCACCGTGAGAGAGCTGCGGATCAGGACCCTGGCCCTGGCGTTCGTCGCCGTCGGACTGCTCGCCTGGGCGGGAGCCCGGTTGTGGCAGGCGTTCGGGTCGCTGCCGGGTGTTCCGGCCGCGGCCCCGTTCGTCCTGGCGCTGATCGCCGTGGGTCTGCTGGCGGGGGCGCTGTCGCTACGGGCACGCCTCAAGGCGCAGCGGGAGCGGCGGCCGGGGGCCAAGGGGGTCAACCCGCTGACGGCCACCCGCGCAGTCGTGCTCGCGCAGGCGTCGGCCCTGGTGGCGGCGCCGGTCGCGGGACTCTACGCCGGGGTCGCGGTCTTTCTCCTGGAGTTCCTGGAGGTCCCCGCCCGTCGGGGCCAGGCGCTCACGGCGGGGTTCGCGGCGCTCGCCGGCGTCGCGGTGGTCGCCACGGCCCTCTACCTCCAGCACGTGTGCCGGCTCCCGGAGGACGAGGAAGAGGCGTGACACCGCCTGGCGCCGGCTTCCGGCCGGCGCCGTGACGGGATCGCTCCGGCTTCCGGCCGGCTCTCCGACGGCATCAGGCCGCCGCCGTGTGTCAGCGGGCCATGATGAGGCTCATCGCCTCCGCCCGCGTCGCGGAATCGCGCAGCTGCCCGCGCACCGCGGAGGTTATCGTCTTCGCGCCCGGCTTCCGGATCCCGCGCATGGACATGCACATGTGCTCGCACTCCACGACCACGATCACGCCACGCGGCTCGAGGATCTCCATCAGGGAGTCGGCGATCTGCGTCGTCATCCGCTCCTGCACCTGCGGACGCCGCGCGTAGACGTCGACCAGCCGCGCCAGCTTGGACAGCCCGGTGATCTTGCCGGTGGTGGACGGGATGTACCCCACGTGCGCCACCCCGCGGAACGGCACCAGGTGGTGCTCGCAGGTCGAGTAGACCTCGATGTCCTTGACCAGCACCATCTCGTCGTGGCCCAGGTCGAACGTCGTGGTCAGCACGTCCTCCGGCTCCTGCCGGAGCCCGGCGAAGATCTCCTTGTAGGCCCGCGCGACCCGTGCCGGCGTCTCCCGCAGGCCCTCGCGGTCAGGGTCCTCGCCGACCGCGATGAGCAGTTCCCGGACGGCGTTCTCGGCACGCTTCTCGTCGAAGAAGCCGATGGCGATCTGTCCGTCCAGCGTCACGGGGTCGGTCATGTGAAGTGCCTCGTTCCTCAGGCTGACTGTGCAGATGGCGCACTGTGCGAAGGGCGCGCTCCCCAAGGCTAGAACCTGGGGGGCGCGCCCTTCATTCCGGGTTGTCCGGCGGCGTGACTCAGCTCTCGGGCCGGTCCTGCCCGCCCTCGGGACGCGGCTCCGGGGCCGGCTCGGCACCCGTGGCGCCACCCGTGAGGGTCTTGCCGGTGGTGCCTGCGCCGTTGCCGCCGTTGGTCAGCGCGAGCTCCCGCGGGGAGAGCACCGGCGGCCGGGTGGACGGCGTGCGACGGGAGGAGCCCGTCCAGGCCGGCCGCGGCGGACGCTTGACGATCGGGGCGAAGACCTCGGCGATCTCCTCCTTGTTCAGCGTCTCCTTCTCCAGCAGCGCCAGCACGAGGTTGTCGAGGACGTCGCGGTTCTCGACCAGGATCTCCCAGGCCTCGTTGTGCGCGTTCTCGATGAGCTTCTTGACCTCTTCGTCGACGAGCGCGGCGATCTCCTCGGAGTAGTCGCGCTGGTGCGCCATCTCCCGGCCGAGGAACGGCTCGGTGTTGTCGCCGCCGAACTTGATCGCGCCGAGGCGCTCGGTCATGCCGTACTGGGTGACCATCGCGCGGGCGAGACCCGTGGCCTTCTCGATGTCGTTGGCCGCACCCGTGGTCGGGTCGTGGAACACCAGTTCCTCGGCCGCCCGGCCGCCCAGCATGTAGGCGAGCTGGTCGAGCATCTCGTTGCGGGTGGTCGAGTACTTGTCCTCGTCGGGCAGGACCATGGTGTAGCCCAGGGCCCGGCCGCGGCTCAGGATGGTGATCTTGTGCACCGGGTCGGAGTTGGGCGAGGCCGCCGCGACCAGGGCGTGACCGCCCTCGTGGTACGCGGTGATCTTCTTCTCCTTGTCCGACATGATCCGGGTCCGCTTCTGCGGGCCCGCGACCACACGGTCGATCGCCTCGTCCAGCATGTGGTTGTCGATCAGCTTCTTGTCGCTGCGGGCCGTCAGGAGCGCGGCCTCGTTCAGGACGTTCGCCAGATCGGCACCGGTCATGCCGGGGGTACGGCGGGCGACCGCGGTCAGGTCGACGTCGGGCGCGACCGGCTTGCCCTTCTGGTGGACCTTCAGGATCTCCAGGCGGCCCTGCATGTCCGGCCGGTCCACCGCGATCTGACGGTCGAAGCGGCCCGGGCGCAGCAGCGCCGGGTCGAGGATGTCCGGGCGGTTGGTGGCGGCGATCAGGATGACGCCGCCCTTCACGTCGAAGCCGTCCATCTCGACGAGGAGCTGGTTCAGCGTCTGCTCGCGCTCGTCGTGACCGCCGCCGAGGCCGGCGCCGCGGTGGCGGCCGACCGCGTCGATCTCGTCGACGAACACGATGGCCGGGGCGTTCGCCTTGGCCTGCTCGAACAGGTCACGGACGCGGGAGGCGCCGACACCGACGAACATCTCGACGAAGTCGGAACCGGAGATCGAGTAGAACGGCACGCCCGCCTCGCCCGCGACGGCACGGGCCAGCAGGGTCTTGCCGGTACCGGGCGGGCCGTAGAGCAGCACACCCTTGGGGATCTTGGCGCCGACGGCCTGGAACTTCGCGGGCTCCTGCAGGAACTCCTTGATCTCGTGGAGTTCCTCCACCGCCTCGTCCGAGCCGGCCACGTCGGCGAAGGTGGTCTTGGGGGTGTCCTTGGTGATGAGCTTGGCCTTGGACTTCCCGAAGTTCATGACCCGGGAGCCGCCGCCCTGCATCTGGTTCATCAGGAACAGGAAGACCAGGACCAGCAGGAGGAACGGCAGCAGGGACAGCAGGAAGCCGAGGACCGGGTTGGTCTTCGACTCCGACACCGTGTAGCCGTCCGGGATCTTCTTGTCCTCGAACTTCTGCTGCAGCACGTCGGCCAGGTCGTCGCCCTGGCTGCCGATGTAGTTCGCCTGGATCTTGGAGGCCTTCTCGACCTCCTGCCCCTTCTTGAGCTCGACCTTGATGGTCCGCTCGTCACCGGTGGTCAGCTGCGCCGACTGCACCCTGTCGTCATTGATCGCCTGAACGACCTTGCCGGTGTCCACCGACTCGTAACCGCCGGACCTGCCGACGACCGTCATCAACACGACCACGGCAAGGACGGCCAGCACGATCCACATGACCGGCCCACGGAAGTATCGCTTCACGTCCATCCATACGGAGCGATGCCGCCCCGTCCCTCCTGCCATCGTGAGATTTGATAAAGGCTGTTCTTCGGACGGTACCCCAGCATCGTCCACCGAAGCGGCATGGGACGTCCGACGATCCTTCTACGGATACTCCAACGGCCCGCGAGCGCCAACGGTTCCCGGCCGCCGCGGCCGCGCCCGGCTGGTTGCTCCAGGTGGCCGCCGCGGCCGGTGAGCGCCACCGGGCCGCGGTTCAGCCGCCGTAGACGTGAGGTGCGAGCGTGCCGACGAACGGCAGGTTGCGGTACTTCTCCGCGTAGTCCAGGCCGTAGCCGACGACGAACTCGTTGGGGATGTCGAAGCCGACCCACTCGACGTCGATGGCGACCTTGGCGGCCTCCGGCTTGCGCAGCAGCGTGCACACCTTGAGCGAGGCCGGCTCACGGCCGCCCAGGTTGGAGATCAGCCAGGAAAGGGTGAGGCCGGAGTCGATGATGTCCTCGACGATCAGGACGTGGCGGCCCTTGATGTCCGTGTCCAGGTCCTTGAGGATCCGCACGACGCCCGAGGACTTGGTGCCGGCGCCGTAGGACGACACCGCCATCCAGTCCATGGTGACGGGGGTGGACAACGCCCGTGCGAGATCCGCCATGACCATGACGGCGCCCTTGAGGACACCGACGATCAGCAGGTCCTTGCCCGCGTACTCCTCGTCGATCTTCGCGGCCAGTTCGGCCAGCTTGGCGTCGATCTCTTCCTTGGTGATGAGCACCTTGTGGAGATCGGCGCCCATGTCTTTCGCGTCCACCCGCATCACTTTCGGTCGTCCCGCTGGAATGGCCGCGCGAGCCGCGCGGCGCGGCTCGCGCACAGGCCGAACGGCCCCGGTCCGGTTCCCGAGGGAGACCGGGCGAGGTCCGGTGGTCAGCCCTGCCGGATCACCAGTCTGCCACCCTGCCGTCGGGCGACGACGCGACCGGGCAGGTTGATGGCTCCCTGACCCCTCCAACCGGTGATGAGCCGGTCGATCTCCTCGATGTGCCGGGCGAAGAGGGAGCCCGCCGGGGCGCCGGCGTCGATGGCCGCCCGGCGCAGGACGCGGCGGCGGACGGCCGGCGGCAGGGTCTCCAGCTTGGCGCACTCCAGGAAGCCCGAGTCGTCCCGGACGGCGGACTCGGCCTGGCCTGCCCAGGCGTCCAGCGCGTCCGCGTCGTCCCGGGAGAGCTGGGCCGTGCGGGCGAGCGCCTCGACGACGCCCTTGCCCAGGGCCTTCTCCAGCGCGGGCA
>NZ_JACADT010000163.1:0-8451 GCF_013421635.1 Streptomyces sp. UH6
GCGGTCTACAGGCCGAGCGCCAGCCGGTGGTAGGCCTGGTTCCAGCGCAGCTCGCGCCGGAACTGCCGGGTGGTGGTCGAGGCGTCGATGAGGACGAGTTCCACCTTCAGCATCTCCGCCAGGTCGTCCAGGTGCTCGGAGGTGAGGGCCGTGGTCAGGACGGTGTGGTGCGGTCCGCCCGCCGTCAGCCAGGACTCCGTGGACGTCCGCAGATCGGGCGCGGGACGCCAGACGGCCCGCGCCACCGGCAGCGCGGGCAGCGGGTGCGGCGGCGCCACCACCTCGATGTCGTTGGCCACCAGACGGAACCGGTCGCCGAGGTCCGCCAGGCCGACCACGACGGCCGGACCGGGGGCCGCGTCGAACACCAGGCGCACGGGGTCCTCCCGGCCGCCGATGCCGAGCGGGTGGATCTCGCAGGCCGGGGTCGCGGCGGCGACCGTCGGGCACACCTCCAGCATGTGGGCGCCCAGGATGAGTTCGCTGCCCGGCGTCAGGTCGTAGGTGTAGTCCTCCATGAAGGAGGTGCCGCCCGGCAGCCCGGCCGCGGCGCTCTTGAGCGCCCGCAGCAGGACGGCCGTCTTCCAGTCGCCCTCCCCGCCGAAGCCGTACCCGTCCGCCATCAGCCGCTGCACGGCGATGCCCGGCAGCTGCCGGAGGCCCCCGAGGTCCTCGAAGTTGGTGGTGAACGCCCCGAAGCCGCCCTCCGTCAGGAACTGCCGCAGCCCCGCCTCGATCCGCGCCGCGTACCGCAGCGAGTCGTGCCGCTCGCCTCCCGCGCGCAGCTCGGGCGTCACCCGATAGGCCTCCTGGTACTCCTCGACCAGAGCCGAGACCGCCTGCTCCTCCGCCCGGTCCACCACCTCCACCAGGTCGTTCACGCCGTAGGTGTTGACCGAGACGCCGAGACGCAGCTGCGCCTCGACCTTGTCCCCCTCGGTCACCGCCACGTCGCGCATGTTGTCGCCGAAGCGGGCGACCTTGAGCGTGGCGAGTTCCGCGCGGGCGATCGCCGCGCGCGCCCAGACGGCCACCCGCGCGACCGTCACCGGATCGTCGACGTGCCCGGCCACGGTCTTGCGCGGCACCCCGACCCGGCCCTGGACGTGCGCGAACTCGCGGTCCCCGTGGGCGGCCTGGTTGAGGTTCATGAAGTCCATGTCGATCGTGTCCCAGGGGAGGGCCACGTTCGACTGGGTGTGCAGGTGCAGCAGCGGCTTGCGCAGGGCGTCCAGGCCGGCGATCCACATCTTCGCCGGGGAGAAGGTGTGCATCCAGGCGATCAGCCCGACGCACCGGTCGTCGCCGCCCGCCTCCAGACACGCCCTCCGTATGGAGGCGGCGTCGGTCAGCACCGGCTTCCAGACGACACGGGCGGGCAGCCCGTCGGCGTCGTCCAGTGCGGCGGCGATCCGCTGCGACTGCTCGGCGACCTGCTTCAGGGTCTCCTCGCCGTACAGCCCTTGGCTGCCGGTGAGGAACCAGATCTCGCGGACGGAGGAATGAGGGCTCGGCACAAGGGCTCCTGGGTGGCGTCGTGGTCCGGCGGTGGTCGTGCCGGCAGTGGTCGTGGTGGGCCTGGTGGGGGAGGGCGGCGGGCGGGTCAGTCCGTGGCGAGAGCCGTGTCGCGCAGCCTGCGCAGGCGGTGCAACTGGTCGCCGTCGGCGAACCGGTCGTGCAGCAGCCGGTACTCGGCGAACAGCGCGTCGTAGGCATCGGCCCGCCGGTCGTCGGGGAGGAAGACGTCGCGGCGGACGCGGCCCATCGCGGCCGTCGCCGTCCGTACGTCGGGATGCGCGCCGGCCGCCACCGCGGCGTGGATGGCCGAGCCCAGCGCCGGACCCTGGAGGGAGGCGGCGAGGGAGACCGGGCGGCGCAGCACGTCGGCGTAGATCCGCATCAGCAGCTCGTTCCTGGCCAGACCGCCGGCCACCACGAACTCGCGCACCGGGACACCGCCGTTCTCCAGCGTCTCGACGATGACACGGGTACCGAAGGCGGTGGCCTCCAGCATCGCCCGGTACACGTCCTCCGGGCGGGTGGCGAGGGTGAGGCCCACGAGGACGCCGGAGAGATGGTGGTCGACCAGGACGGACCGGTTGCCGTTCAGCCAGTCCAGCGCCACCAGGCCGTGGGCGCCGACCGGCTGCGCGGCGGCCTTGCGGGTCAGCAGGGCGTGCAGGTCCTCGCCGCGGGCGTCCGCCTCCTCGTAGTACTCCCGCGGCACGCCCTGGCGCAGGACCCAGGCGAAGATGTCGCCCACCGCGCTCTGGCCCGCCTCGTAGCCGTAGGCGCCCTCCACGACCCCGCCGTTGACGACGCCGCAGATCCCCGGGACCTCGGCCAGGACGGGGGAGTTGACGATGTGACAGGTCGAGGTGCCCATGATGGCCAGCAGCCGCCCGTCCTCGACGGTCTGGGCCGCCGCCGCGGTGACGTGGGCGTCGACGTTGCCGGCCGCCACCGCGATGCCGGGCCGCAGCCCCGTCCAGGCGGCGGCCTCCTCGGTGAGTGATCCGGCACGCGAGCCCAGCGGTGACAGCGGGAACTCCAGCCGGGTCCGCGCGAAGTCGGCGAAGCGGGGGTTCAGCGCGGCCAGGTACTCCTCGCCGGGGTAGCCGCCGTCCTGGTGGATGCCCTTGTAGCCGGCGGTGCAGGTGTTGCGGGACTCCTCGCCGGTGAGCTGCCAGACGATCCAGTCCGCCGCCTCGATCCAGCGGGCACACGCCTCGTACACCTCGGGATCCTCCTCCAGGACCTGGAGGGCCTTGGCGAACTGCCACTCGGCGGAGATCTTCCCGCCGTACCGGCCGATCCACTTCTCGCCCCGCTCGTGCGCCAGCGCGTTGATCCGGTCGGCCTGCGGCTGGGCGGCGTGGTGCTTCCACAACTTGGGCCAGGCGTGCGGCCGTCCGGCCAGCGGCGTACGGGACAGCGGGGTCCCGTCGGCCGACGTGGGCAGCACCGTGCAGGCGGTGAAGTCGGTGGCGATGCCGATGACCGCGCCGGGATCCACGCCCGCCGCGGCCACCGCCTCGGGGACCGCGGTGCGCAGCACGTCCCGCCAGTCCTCGGGGTGCTGCAGGGCCCAGTCCGGAGGCAGCGGGGCGTCCGTGCCGGGCAGGCGCTCCTCGATCACACCGTGCCGGTACTCGTGCACGGCGGAGGCCAGCTCCTCCCCGTCACGGACGCGCACCACCACGGCGCGCCCCGACAGGGTGCCGAAATCGACGCCGACGGTGTAGCGCTCGGCGCCGTCGGGGAAGTCCCCGACGGAAGAAGGCGCGGAAGGAGGGGCAGGGGTCACGGAGGTGCCTTTCGGGTGGCCGTTCGGCGGCGGAGGGGCTCTGTTCGGCTCGACGGGACGTGACGGGACAACCGCAGTGTTAGCGCTCACAATCACCCAACGCAAGAGGCGTGCGCGGGATTGATCGCCGTGCGCCCGCGCGAAGCCGACATGCACGCACGCTTCTGCGCAGGGCGGTCAGTCACGGAAAGATAACTCCCGCAAGGGGATTGAGAACCTGACTTGTTAGCGCTCACAATGCGACGGCGCGCCCTCCGATGAGAGGGCCGCTCTCCGCGCGGCCGGTGTTCGGTCGCATCGACGGCACCTCCGTGCACCTCGAAAGGACACTCGCCATGGCCCGCAAAGCCGTTCTCGCCCTCAGCACGGTCCTCCTCCTCGCCACCTCGGCGCTGACGGCCTGTTCCACCGAGGCGCCCGACTCGGCAAAGCCCGGCGGGGGCGACTCCGACGGCAAGATCACCCTTGGGTTCGCGCAGGTCGGCGCGGAGAGTGGCTGGCGCACCGCCAACACCAAGTCCGTCCAGGACGCCGCGAAGAAGGCCGGGATCACCCTCAAGTTCTCCGACGCCCAGCAGAAGCAGGAGAACCAGATCAAGGCCATCCGCACCTTCATCCAGCAGAAGGTCGACGTCATCGCGTTCTCCCCGGTGGTGGAGTCCGGCTGGGACACGGTGCTCAAGGAGGCGAAGGACGCCGGAATCCCGGTGATCCTCACCGACCGCGCCGTCGACAGCAAGGACACCTCGCTGTACAAGACCTTCCTCGGCTCGGACTTCGTGAAGGAGGGCAGGTCGGCCGGCGAATGGCTGGCGAAGGAGTACGCGGACGAGAAGGACACGGTCAACATCGTCGAGCTCCAGGGCACCACCGGCTCCGCGCCGGCCAACGACCGCAAGGCCGGCTTCGCCGAGATCGTCGAGAAGGACGACAAGTTCAAGATCGTCGCCTCCCAGACCGGCGACTTCACCCGCGCCAAGGGCAAGGAGGTCATGCAGGCCTTCCTGAAGTCCCACAAGGACATCGACGTCCTCTACGCGCACAACGACGACATGGCCCTCGGCGCCATCCAGGCCATCGAGGAGGCCGGCAAGAAGCCCGGCGAGGACATAAAGATCATCTCCGTCGACGGCATCAAGGACGCCTTCGTCGCGATGACCGAAGGCAAGATCAACGTCGTGGTCGAGTGCAACCCGCTCCTCGGGGACCAGCTGATGGACCTCACCAAGAAGGTCGCCGACGGTCAGAGCGTGCCGCCCCGGGTCGAGACCGAGGAAGGCGTCTTCACCCAGGACCAGGCCGCCGAGGCCCTGCCCACCCGCCAGTACTGACGAGCGCGGACCCGTGCCGGAGGAGGAGGCAGGCGGCAACGCCTCCTCCTCCGGCGCACCCGTCACACGAGTGAGAGGAGGGCGGATGACAACCCCGTCCACCCCGGCAGACCCGGCAGGCACGGCCCCGGCAGGCACAGCCGCAGACGCCGGACCGGACACCGCCACGCGGCAGCCCGTCCTGGAGGCCACCGGCATCCGCAAGCAGTTCCCGGGCGTGCTCGCCCTCGACCAGGTCGCCCTGCGGCTCTATCCCGGCGAGGTGCACGCCCTGATGGGCGAGAACGGCGCCGGCAAGTCCACCCTGATCAAGGTGCTCACCGGTGTCCACCCGGCCGACGACGGGACCCTGCTCGTCGACGGCGTGCCCCGGTCGTTCGCCGATCCTCTCCAGGCGCAGCAGGCGGGCATCAGCACCGTCTACCAGGAGGTCAACCTCTGCCCCAACATCTCGGTGGCCGAGAACATCCTCATCGGACGCGAACCCCGGCGGTTCGGCCTGGTCCACTGGTCCGCGGTCAGGCGGCGCGCCGCCGAGCTCCTCACCGAACTCGACCTCGACCTCGACGTCTCCACCCCGCTCGGCTCGCACTCCCTCGCCGTGCAGCAACTGGTCGCCATCGTGCGGGCGGTGGACCTGTCCGCCAAGGTGCTGGTGCTCGACGAACCCACCTCCAGCCTCGACCGCGAGGAGGTCGCCCAGCTCTTCACCCTGGTGCGCCGCCTGCGCGACCGCGGAGTGGCCATCCTGTTCGTCACCCACTTCCTCGACCAGGTCTTCGAACTCTGCGACCGCGTCACCATCCTGCGCAACGGCCGCCTCGAGGGTGAGTACCCCATCGGCGAACTCACCCCGGTCACCCTGGTGCAGCGGATGATCGGCGGCGAACTCGCCACCCTCGACGAACTCTCCGAGAAGGCCCAGGAGGAAGCCGCCGAGCGCGTGGCCGGCGAAGCCTTCCTCACCGCGCGGGACCTGGGACGCGCCGGATCCGTCGAGCCCTACGACCTCGACATCCACGCGGGAGAGGTCATCGGTCTGGCCGGACTGCTCGGCTCCGGACGCACCGAGGCCGCCCGGCTCCTGTTCGGCGCCGACACCGCCGACTCCGGCCGGGTGACCGTCGAAGGCAGGACGGTCGCGCTGCGGACCCCGCGTCATGCCATCGCCCGCAAGATCGCCTTCTGCTCGGAGAACCGCAAGGCCGAGGGAGTCTTCGGCGAGCTGACGATCCGCGAGAACATCATCCTCGCCCTCCAGGCGGCACGGGGCTGGACCCGTCCCCTGTCCCGCACCAAGCAGGATGCGCTCACCCGGCGCTGGATCGAGGCCCTCGACATCCGCCCCGCCGACCCCGAGGCCCAACTGCGCAACCTCAGCGGCGGGAACCAGCAGAAGGTCCTCCTCGCGCGCTGGCTGCTGACCGAACCGAGACTGCTCATCCTCGACGAACCCACCCGGGGCATCGACGTCGGCGCCAAGGCGGAGATCCAGAAACTGGTCGCCCGCCTCGCCGCCGACGGAACCGCCGTGCTGTTCATCTCCGCGGAACTCGAGGAGGTCCTCCGCCTCAGCCACCGCGTCGCCGTCCTGCGCGACCACCGGATGGTGGCCACCCTCGTCAACGACGACGGCGTCACCCCCGACCGCATTCTGGCCACCATCGCCACCGGAGCGGACTCATGACCAACCGGCTCGACCGGCCCGCCGGGACGGCACGCGGCCCGATGCTGAAGAGGCTCGCCGGACACCGGCTGCTGTGGCCCTCGCTCGTGCTGATCGCCCTGCTGCTCGGCAACCTCGCCTTCACCCACGACTTCTTCGCCATCCGCGTCCGCGACGGGCACCTGTACGGAAGTCTCATCGACATCCTCCAGTACGGCGCGCCCCTCACCCTGGTCGCCCTCGGCATGACCATGGTGATCGCCACCCGGGGGATCGACCTCTCGGTGGGCTCCACCGTCGCCATCGCGGGCGCACTCGCCTGCGAACACATCGCCACCTCGTCCGACCCCGACGGGGCCGGCACCGTCCTGACCGCCGTCGCGGTGGCCCTGGGCGTCGCCGTCGTCCTCGGTCTCTGCAACGGCCTGCTGGTGGCCCGGCTGGGCGTGCAGCCCATCGTCGCCACCCTGATCCTGATGGTCGCGGGCCGCGGCGTGGCACAGCTGATCACCGACGGGCAGATCATCACGGTGACCAGCGACAAGTACCACATGATCGGCGGCGGCCACTGGCTCACGTTCCCCTTCGCCGTCCTGCTCGCCGCCGCGCTCGTCGCCCTCACCGCGCTCGTCACCCGGCGCAGCGCGCTCGGCCTGCTGATCGAGTCCGTCGGCGGCAACCCCGCGGCCGGCCGCCTGGCCGGCATCCGCGCCGCCGGACTGCTGACCCTGGTCTACGTCTTCAGCGCGCTCTGCGCGGCCGTCGCCGGCCTGATGATCAGTTCCAACGTCAACGCCGCCGACGGCAACAACGCCGGACTGTGGATCGAGCTCGACGCCATCCTCGCCGTCGTCATCGGCGGCACCGCCCTCACCGGCGGCCGGTTCTCGCTCGGCGGCACGGTCCTCGGCGCGATGATCATCCAGACCCTTTCCACCACCGTCTACACCCTCGGCGTGCCGCCCGAGACCACCCTCGTCTTCAAGGCGTTCGTGGTCATCGCCGTCTGCCTGGTGCAGTCCCCGGCCTTCCGGGCCAGGATGCCGAGGCGCCGCAAGGCCGGGCACCCCCGATCCGACACCACGGCGGGCGCGGCCGGCCGGCAGCAGGAGGCCCGCGCATGAGCACCGGCATCGCCAACACCGCCGCACGACTCACCCGTCCGCTCTCCCGCGGCGGGTCCCGGAGGGCCGGGACCCGGATCCCGCTGATCGTCACCGCCGTCCTGCTGGTGGCCATGTTCACCGTCGGATCGCTGCGCTACGACGGTTTCTTCTCCACGCAGGTGGTCCTCAACCTGCTGATCGACAACGCGTTCCTGCTGGTGGTCGCCGTCGGCGCGACGTTCGTGATCCTCACCGGAGGCATCGACCTGTCGGTCGGTTCCATGGTCGCGCTCTCCACCATGATCACCGCCTCGCTGGTCGAGCACCACGGGTGGTCGCTGGGCGCGGTGATCCCGCTGGTCCTGGCGATCGGGGCGAGCGGGGGCGCGCTGATGGGGTGGATCATCCACACCTTCGAGATCCAGCCCTTCATCGTCACCCTGGCCGGCATGTTCCTCGCCCGTGGCCTCTGCTACACCATCAGCACCGAGTCCATCACCATCGACGACCCGACCACGGTGAGCATCGCCCAGGCCCGGCTGTACGGATCCGGCGGGCTCTTCGTCTCCGTCTCCGTCATCATCGCCCTGGTCGTGCTCCTGATCGCCTTCGTCGTGCTGCACCACACCCGCTTCGGCCGGGGCGTCTACGCGCTGGGCGGCAACGAGACCTCGGCCCGGCTGATGGGCCTGCCGGTGGGGTCGACCAAGGTGGCGGTCTACGCCATCAGCGGTCTGTGCTCCGCGCTGGGCGGCGTCCTGATGACCTTCTACATGCTCTCGGGCTACGCCCTGCACGCCATGGGCATGGAACTGGACGCCATCGCCGCGACCGTCATCGGCGGCACCCTGCTGACCGGCGGTTCCGGTTTCGTCCTGGGCACCGCCCTCGGCGTCCTCGTCCTCGGCATGATCCAGACGGTGATCAACTTCCAGGGCACGCTGAGCTCCTGGTGGACCCGGATCGTCATCGGCGGCCTGCTGCTGGTCTTCATCGTGCTCCAGCGGCTGATGACGGGGCGCCGGGCCGAGACCGACTGAC
>NZ_JACADT010000164.1:0-8397 GCF_013421635.1 Streptomyces sp. UH6
GTCGTCGGCGACCAGGCAGGCGCCGACGCCCGAGCCGAACAGGACCACCACCGCGTCCCCCGCGCCGCGGCCCGCGCCGAACCACATCTCGGCCTGGCCGAGGGTCTTGGCGCCGTTGTCGATGAAGTACGGCACCCGCTCGGGGAGTCCGGACCGCTCGCGCAGCAGCGCCTCCAGCGGGACGGCGTCCCAGCCGATGGTCTGCCCGTGCACCGTCGCGCCCCGCTGCGGATCGCCGGCGACGATGCCGGGCACGCCGATGCCGACGCCCAGCAGCCGCTCCGGCGCCAGACCGGCCGTGGCCAGCACCTCCGCGACGCCGTCCCGGATGTGACCGGTGACCACCTCCACGTCGTACCGCTGGGGCTCCAGCGGTCTCTCCGTGCGGGAGACCTCGGCGAGCGCCAGGTCGAACAGCTCGACCCGGACCCGGGTCTCGCCGACGTCGACGCCGATCAGGTGCCCGCTCTCCGGCACCACGCGCAGCAGCGTCCGGGGGCGGCCCCCGTCGGAGTCGACGCTGCCGGCCTCCTCCACCACGCCGTCGGCGATCAGTTCGGCGACCACGTTGCTGACCGACCCCGAACTCAGTCCGGTGGCCGGGCCGAGGTCGAAGCGGGTCAGCGGGCCGTCGAAGTACAACTGGCGCAGGACGGCCGCCCGGTTGCCCCGCCGCAGGTCACGCACCGTGCGTCCGTTCCGCGCCCTCATCCGGTTCCTTCCGTTCGTATCCCCGAACGCAAGATACCTCTGCGCGACGCCTTGACGCGACCTTCTCACAGGTCTTAACTCACGCCCTGAATTAAGTCGTGACGGGAAGCGCCGTGGAAGCGGGCCGCCGACCGTCGACTCCCGGGAAGGGACCTACGTACCCATGCGCAGAATCCGAGCCGCGGCCGCCGGCGCGGTCACCGTCTCCCTGCTGGCCGCCGTATCCGCCTGCGGCGGCGGTTCGGCGACCGGCGGCGGGTCCGGCGACTCGCCCGAGAAGCTCACCTACTGGGCCTCCAATCAGGGCCCCAGCATCGAGGCGGACAAGAAGATCCTCACCGCCGAGATCGCCAAGTTCGAGAAGGACACCGGGATCGACGTCGAGCTGGAGGTCGTGCCCTGGAGCGACCTGCTCAACAGGATCCTCGCCGCCACCACCTCCGGCCAGGGGCCGGACGTCCTCAACATCGGCAACACCTGGTCCGCGTCCCTCCAGGCGACCGGCGCGCTGCTGCCCTGGGACGACAAGAACTTCGACAAGATCGGCGGCCGCGACCGCTTCGTGGAGTCCGCGATCGCCTCGGCGGGCGCCGAGGGCCAGGACCCGGCCGCCGTCCCGCTGTACTCGATGGCCTACACGCTCTACTGGAACAAGAAGATGTTCGCCGACGCCGGCATCACCGAACCTCCCGCCACCTGGGACGAGATGGTCGAGACCGGCAAGAGGCTCAGCGGCGACGGGAAGTTCGCGCTGGGCGCCGAGGGGGCCAACCTCTCGGAGAACATCCACCACGTGTTCACCTTCGGCCGGCAGCACGGCACCACCTTCTTCACCGCCGACGGCAAGCCCGACTTCACCTCCGACGCCGCCGTGGACGCCGTGAAGCAGTACGTGGACCTGATGGCCGAGCACGAGATCATCGCTCCCGGCAACGCCGAGTACGCACAGAACCAGTCTCTCCAGGACTTCGCCAAGAACAAGACGGCGATGGTCATGTGGCAGAACGCGCAGACCGCCTTCGCCTCCCACGGGATGACGGACGACGACTGGGGCGTCGCCCCGATACCCGTGGGGTCCGGCGAGCCCGGCGGCGGCACCGCCGTCAACTCCATGGTGGCCGGGATCAACATGGCCGTCTTCAAGAACACCGACAACCTCGACGGCTCCCTGGAATTCGTGAAGTTCATGACCAGTGACGCCGAGCAGAAGACACTCAACTCCGCCTACGGCTCCATCCCGCCGGTCAAGGCCGCCCAGGACGACCCGGCCTTCGACGGCCCCACCCAGAAGGTGGTCCGCGACACCCTCGCCAAGAGCGCCGCGCCACTGCCCCAGGTCCCCTCCGAGTCGCAGTTCGAGACGGCCGTCGGCACCGCCGTGAAGGAACTCTTCGCCGAGGCCGCCGCCGGCAAACCGGTCACCGAGGACCTCGTCCGGGAGAAGCTGACCAAGGCCCAGCAGCAGATGCCGCAGGGGTGAAGCAGCACATGACCACCACACTCGCTCCCCCGGAGGGGAAGCGGGCGGCCGAGGGGGCGGCGCGGACACCGCGCCGCCCCGGACGGCTGCGCCGGGCCTGGCTGCCCTACGCGCTGCTGCTGCCCGCGCTCGCCCTCGAACTCCTCGTCCACCTGGTGCCGATGGTGTACGGGCTGCTGATGAGCTTCAAGGAGCTCACGCAGTTCTACATCCGCGACTGGACCACCGCCCCGTGGCGGGGACTTGAGAACTTCCGCGTCGCCGTCGACGTCGACACGCCCGTCGGCGCGGCGCTGCTGCACTCCTTCTGGGTCACCTGCCTCTTCACCGTCCTGTCGGTCGGCCTGTGCTGGCTGCTGGGCATGACCACCGCCGTCTACCTCCAGGAGTCCTTCCGCGGCCGGGGCCTGCTGCGCGCCCTGTACCTGGTGCCGTACGCGCTGCCCATGTACGCCGCCGTGATCACCTGGACCTTCATGTTCCAGCGCGACAACGGCCTGGTGAACCACGTCCTGGTCGACCAGCTCGGGCTGTTCGACGAGGCGCCGTTCTGGCTGCTCGGCGACAACAGCTTCTGGGCCATGCTGACCGTCTCGGTCTGGCGGGGCTGGCCGTTCGCCTTCCTGATCGTGATGGCCGGCCTGCAGACCGTCCCCCGCGAGCTCTACGAGGCGGCCGCCCTCGACGGCGCGGGCCGGTGGCAGCAGCTGCTGCGGGTCACCCTGCCCTCGCTCCGGTCGGTCAACCAGGTGCTCGTCCTGGTGCTCTTCCTGTGGACGTTCAACGACTTCAACACGCCGTTCGTCCTCTTCGGCAAGTCCGCGCCGGAGGCCGCCGACCTGATCTCCATCCACATCTACCAGGCCTCCTTCGTCACCTGGAACTTCGGCAGCGGATCGGCGATGTCCGTCCTGCTGCTGCTCTTCCTGCTCGTGGTCACCGCCGGATACCTGCTGATCACCTCACGCGGACGGAGGAAGGCCGATGGCTGACACCCCCAGGTCTCCCATGGCCGCGCCCCGCTCCTTCGTCTGGTCGCGGCGCGTGTTCCTGACCCTGCTCACCGTCTTCGTGGCGGTGCCCGTCTGGGTGATGATCTCCAGCTCGCTCAAACCGCTCCAGGACGTCTCGGGGGAGTTCCGGTGGCTGCCCGCCGACCTCACCGTCAGCCCGTACATCGACATCTGGTCGACCGTCCCGCTCGGCCGCTACTTCGTCAACTCGCTGATCGTGGCGGGCGCGGCGACGGTCTGCTCGGTGGTGATCGCGGTCTTCGCCGCCTACGCGGTGAGCCGGTACGAGTTCCGCGGCAAGCGGATCTTCACGACCACCGTGCTCTCGACCCAGATGTTCCCCGGCATCCTCTTCCTGCTGCCGCTCTTCCTGATCTACGTCAACATCGGCAACGCCACCGGCGTCGCCCTGTTCGGCTCGCGCGGCGGTCTGATCCTCACCTATCTGACCTTCTCGCTGCCGTTCTCCATCTGGATGCTGATCGGCTACTTCGCCTCCGTCCCGCGCGAGCTGGACGAGGCGGCGCTGGTGGACGGCTGCGGACCGCTGGCCGCGCTGCTGCGGGTGGTGGTGCCGGCCGCGGTGCCCGGCATCGTGGCCGTCACCGTCTACGCCTTCATGACCGCCTGGAGCGAGGTGCTCTTCGCCTCCGTGATGACCAACGACGCCACCCGCACCCTCGCGGTCGGCCTGCAGGCCTACGCCACGCAGACCGAGGTCTACTGGAACCAGATCATGGCCGCGTCCCTGGTGGTGAGCGTGCCGGTGGTCGCCGGGTTCCTGCTCCTCCAGCGTTATCTGGTGGCCGGCCTGACGGCCGGCGCCGTCAAGTGACGGGCCGCACCGCCCCGCACCCCGTACCTTCCGAAGGGAAACCCGTGTCCATCGACCTCGCCGCGCTGCCCCGCGACTTCCTGTGGGGCACGGCCACCTCGGCCTACCAGATCGAAGGCGCCGTCGCCGAGGACGGCCGCTCGCCCTCCATCTGGGACACCTTCTCGCACACCCCGGGCCGCGTCGACAACGGCGACACCGGCGACGTGGCCTGCGACCACTACCACCGCTGGCGCGAGGACATCGCGCTGATGAGGGAACTCGGCGTCAACGCCTACCGGCTCTCCGTAGCCTGGCCCCGCGTCGTCCCCGGTGGCGACGGACCCGCCAACGAACGGGGCCTCGACTTCTACGACCGGCTGGTCGACGCCCTGCTCGAGGCCGGCATCACGCCGTCCGTCACCGCCTACCACTGGGACCTGCCGCAGATCCTCCAGGACCGCGGCGGCTGGCCCGAACGGGACACCGCCCACCACCTGGCCGCCTACGCCTCCGCGCTGGCCGGACGGATCGGCGACCGGGTGACGCACTGGGCCACCCTCAACGAACCGCTCTGCTCGGCCTGGATCGGACACCTCGAGGGCCGGATGGCCCCCGGACTCACCGACCTGACCGCCGCCGTCCGCGCCTCCTACCACCTGCTGCTCGGCCACGGCCTGGCCGCACAGGCCATCCGGGCCGCCGCGCCCGGCGCCCGCGTCGGCATCGTCAACAACCTCTCCGAGATCCGCCCCGCCTCCGGCGCCGCCGAGGACCTGGCCGCCGCCCGCCGGATGGACGGGCACACCAACCGCTGGTGGCTCGACCCGGTGCACGGGCGCGGCTTCCCGGAGGACATGCGGGAGGTCTACGGCGTCGAACTCCCGGAGCGGGCCGGTGACCTGGAGACGATCGCGCAGCCGCTGGACTGGCTGGGCCTGAACTACTACTTCCCGATGACCGTCGCCGACGACCCCACCGGCCCCGCGCCGTACGTCCGCGAGATCCGCCTGCCCGACGTGGAACGCACCGGCATGGACTGGCAGGTGGACGCCGGCGGCATCGAGTCGCTGCTGCTGCGGCTCACCGAGGAGTACGGGGCCCGCGAGCTGTACGTCACCGAGAACGGCTCCAGCTACCCCGACGTGGTGGGCGAGGACGCGAGCGTGCGGGACCCGGAGCGGGCCGCCTACCTGGAGCGCCACCTCGCGGCCTGCGCCTCCGCCGCCCGCAGGGGCGCCCCGCTGGCGGGCTACTTCGCCTGGTCGCTGCTGGACAACTTCGAGTGGGCCTACGGCTACGACAAGCGGTTCGGGCTCGTCCACGTCGACTACGCGACCCAGCGGCGCACGGTGAAGTCCAGCGGCCGGCGGTACGCGGAGATCGTCCGCTCCCACACGGCGGGCGGCGGGGAGGAACGGGACTTGGCGGTCTGACCCTCCCGGCGTGACGAAAGGCCCCCCGGTCTCCCGGGGGGCTTCCTCGTGCGGTGCGCGAGCGGGCGCCTGTCACGTGCCTGGACGGCCGCCTACGGGAAGCGGACGACCTTCGAGGGGACGGTGTCCGAGCCGGAGGTGGCCGACCCGGTGTCGTTGACGACGTGCCGGTACTGGCCCATGCCGCCCAGGGAGATCACCTGGAGGTGGTTCATGCTGATCCCCGGCTTCACCGGCACCTGGAAGCCGTGGTGCTGCACGATCGACGGGTCGGACGTGTAGTTGCAGTAGCTGCCCAGCGCCCACGCCTCGTGCGTGTTCACCGAGTCCGCCACCTTGTACGCGGCCCAGCCCACGATCCCGTCATGGGTGATCGCGGCGGCGTTCGGAGCGTCGTACGCCTTCTCGTTCTGGAAGAAGATGGTGCGCCCGCGCTCGCCCTGCCACAGGACGTCGTACTTGTTGAAGTGCTCGACGAACAGACCCGTGGTCAGGACGTCGTCACCGTTGACGACCATGCCGTAGTCGGACCGGTTGGTCTCCCAGCCGACCCCGGCGCCGTGGTCCGCGCGCCAGATCCAGGTGTGGTCGACCACCACGTCGTCGCTGTTGATCACCACGCCGTTGACGGCCAGGCCGGGGCCCGCGCCGCCGACGCGGACGAACACGTCCTGCATGGTGGTCGGGTTGGCGGCGTGGTCCGCCGAGGCGCCGGACGGGCCGATCCGCAGCAGGGTGTCGGAGCGGGTGGCACCGGCGTCGATCAGGAAGCCCGCCAGCCGCACGCCGTCCACGTCCGCGACGTGCATGGCGTCGACGCCGTTGTCGGGGACGAAGGTGGCGAGGCCGAGACCCAGGACCACCGTGTTCGCCCGGTCGATCTCGATCGCCCGGTCCAGGTGGTAGACGCCCGGGGTGACCAGCAGGTGCAGGCCCTGGGCGAGCGCGGCGTTGATGGTGGCCGCGGTCGCGCCCGGCTTGACCACGTAGAACTGGTCCAGCGGGAGCGACGTGCCCGCGTTGGCCGGCCAGGACACGCCCCGCGCGTTGGTGCGCTTGGCGGGGACGAACACCTTGTAGGCCGAGCCGTCCAGGTAGAGGAACGGCTTCTCCCGGGAGATGGGCGTGGTGTCCATCGTGGTGTACGGACCCGAAGCGAAGTTGGTCGCCGGGGCGCCCTGGACACCCGTGAACGTCATGTTCCAGACGCCGTTGGTCCAGCCGCCGACCGAGCTGTCGCGGGTGTACCACTGCTGCTGCGAGTACGGGCCGACCGTGCCGTCGATCCTCGAGTCGGCGATGTAGCCGCCGGAGGCCCATCCGTAGCCGTTCGGGGCGAGGTTGAGTCCGCCCTTGACGTGGATGCGGCGGAACGGGGCCGCCTGGGCGACCGCCCACCGGTTGGTGCCGTTGGACGGGGTGATGGCCAGGTTCTCCGCCGAACGCCAGAAGTTCTGGGTGGCGTTGCCGTTGAACCAGCCGGCGTCCACGGTGACGTCACCGTTGATCTGCGTGTCGTCGGGGTTGAGGCCGAGGCCGGAGATCGAGGTGTAGAAGCCGATCTGGGCGTTGATGCCGTTGTACGTGCCGGGCTTCAGCAGGAACTGGTAGCGGCCCTCACCGAACTGGTTGGACTCCTGCCGCGCGAAGACGTCGTCGAAGCGCTGCTGGAGGCCGGGCGTGGACGGGTCGACGACGATCACGTTGGGCCCGAGGTCGCCGCCGCCGGTGACCGGCGGGACGCCGCCGCCCGAGCCGGTGCGCACGGCCATCTCCCACAGCGAGTAGCCGTAGGCGGTGGCGCGTGCGGTGCCGTGCAACCGCACGTAGCGGCCCGATCCGGCGACCTCGTAGGAGGCCTTGCCGCCGGTGCCGCCGGTGACGTTCCTCAGCGTGGTCCAGGTGGTGCCGTCGGCGGACACCTGGAGGGTGAAGTCGCGGGCGTACGCGGCCTCCCAGTCCAGGTCGATCCGGCAGACGTCCTGGACGGAGCCGAGGTCGACCCGCAGCCATTGCGGGTCGGCGTGGGCGCTCGACCAGCGGGTGGAGCCGCTGCCGTCGAAGGCCGCCGAGGCGGCGAGAGCGGCGCTCTCGGTGGAGGAGGCGGTGGCCGGGCGGTTCAGCGCGGCGTTGGCCGTCGAACATCCGGAGGCGGTGCCGGTGGTGCCGAACACCTGGAACTCCCAGAGGGAGACGCCGTACTGGGTGGCCCGGCGGTCGGCGTACACCCGCACGTGGCGGGCGGCGCCGGAGACGTCGACGGTGTCGGTGCCGCCGTCGCCGCCGGTCACCTTGCGGGCGTCGGTCCAGGTGGCGCCGTCCGGGGAGAACTGGATGCGGTAGTCGGCCGCGTAGGCGGCCTCCCAGCGCAGCACCACCTGGGTGACCGAGGCGCTCGCGCCGAGGTCGACGCGCAGCCACTGGCCGTCGGCGGCCGCCGACGACCACCGGGTGCCGGTGTCGCCGTCGACCGCGAGCCCGGCCGCGTACACCGGGCTCTCGTCGGAGGAGGAGGTGGCCGTACGGCCCTGGGAGAGGGGGATCTCGGCGGCGGCCGGCGCCGCCGGCGCCTGGTCGGGCCGCGCCGAGGCGGACTGTGCGGGGAGGGTGAGCAACGCCGCCGTGGCGACGAGAGCGGCACCCAGGGATCTGAGTCTCATGTCCTGGCTCCATGCGGGTGGAAGTACGAGGGGGGATGACGTCCGCTCGCGCACGCTGGAACTGTGCGACTTAATTCAGGGTTTGATTTAAGTGATGAACCGATGCCTCGACAAGCCCTCGCGCACGCATTCATGAAAAGAAGTCAGCTGTGCCCGAGGAGTGACAGGGCGGGGCGCGCCGCGTGTGCTGACCGGGCCGGGAGACCGGAGCGGCCAAGGTGAGGGCGTGGATCTGACGTCCGTGCGAGAAGTCGTCGACGCGCGCGAGGCCGGTGGCTGGCGG
>NZ_JACADT010000165.1:0-8390 GCF_013421635.1 Streptomyces sp. UH6
GGGGAGCGGGCGATCGGGGGCGGGTCCGCGGTGCGGCGACGTGCGGGCTGTGGGACGCCGCACCAGGCACGGGGCGGGAGGAGGTCAGGCTCCGGGGAGGACGCCGGTGCGGGCCACCTCGGAGTACCAGCGGGCGCTGGCCTTCGGGATGCGCCTGCCGGTCGGGTAGTCGACGTAGACGGCGCCGAACCGCTTGCTGTAGCCGTAGCCCCACTCGAAGTTGTCCAGCAGGGACCACAGGAAGTAGCCCCGCACGTCCGTGCCGTCCTGGATGGCCCGGTGGACGGCGGCGAGGTGGTCGCGGACGTAGGCGATGCGGGCCGGGTCCTTCACCTCGCCGTTGGGGTCGGCGTAGTCGTCGAAGGCGGCGCCGTTCTCCGTGATCACCAGCGGCAGGCCGGGGAAGTCGGCGTCGAGGCGGCGCAGCAGGTCGTACATGCCGGTGGCGTCGACCGCCCAGCCCATGGCGGTGGTCTCGCCGGGCGGCTGGTGGAAGGCGACCTCGTCGGCCGCGGGCCACGGGCTGTGGGAGCTGCGGCCGTGTCCGTCGGAGTTGTGGGTGCCGCTGCCGTCCGCCTTGGAGACGAGGGTGGGCGTGTAGTAGTTGACGCCGAGGAAGTCCAGCGGCTGGTGGATCTCCGTCAGGTCGCCGTCGCGCACGAAGGACCAGTCGGTGAGGCCGGCGGTGTCCTTGAGGAGGTCCTCGGGGTAGGCGCCGCCCAGCATGGGGCCGGTGAACACGCGGTTGGCCAGCGCGTCGATGCGGCGGGCCGAGTCGACGTCCTCGGCCGCGTCGGTGAGCGGGCGCACGTGGTGGATGTTGAGCGTGACCGAGACCTGGGCGTCGGCGGGGATCCGGCTGCGCAGCGCCTGCACGGCGAGACCGTGGCCGAGGTTGAGGTGGTGCGCGGCGCGCAGGGCGTCGACCGGGTCGGTGCGGCCCGGGGCGTGCACGCCGGAGCCGTAGCCGAGGAAGGCGCTGCACCAGGGCTCGTTGAGGGTGGTCCACGTCGCGACCCGGTCGCCGAGGGCGTCGGCGGCGATGGCCGCGTACTCGGCGAACCGCTCGGCGGTGGCGCGCTCGGGCCAGCCGCCGGCGTCCTCGAGCTCCTGCGGCAGGTCCCAGTGGTAGAGGGTCGCGACCGGCTTGATGCCCTTCTCCAGCAGCTCGTCGACGAGGCGGCGGTAGAAGTCGAGGCCCTTTTGGACGGCGGGGCCCCGGCCGGTGGGCTGGACGCGCGGCCAGGCGAGGGAGAAGCGGTACGCGCCGATGCCGAGGTCGGCCATCATCGCGACGTCCTCGCGCCAGCGGTGGTAGTGGTCGGTCGCGATGTCTCCGGTGTCGCCGTTGCGGACCTTGCCCGGGGTGCGGGCGTAGGTGTCCCAGATGGACGGCGTGCGGCCGTCCTCGGCGGCCGCGCCCTCGATCTGGTAGGAGGCGGTCGCGGAGCCCCAGAGGAAGCCCTCCGGGAAGGTGAGTGCGGCGCCGGCGGTGGAGTCCTGTGCAGCGGTGGCCATGTGTGTCCTTGTCGGGTTTCGACGGTGCGGGGAGGAGTGGCGGTACGGGTGACGGTCGCCCGTCAGCCCTTGACGGCGCCCGCCATGACGCCGCTGACGATCTGGCGGCCGAAGACGATGAACATCGCCAGCAGGGGCAGGGTGCCCAGCAGCGCGCCCGCCATGATCAGGGACTGGTCGCGGATGTAGCCGGCGCTGAGCTGGGTGAGCGCGACGGGGACGGTCGGGTTGGTCATGTCGAGTGCGACGAAGGGCCAGAAGAAGTCGTTCCAGGCGTGCACGAACGTGATCATGAAGAGGACCGCCATCGCGGGCCGCGCGATGGGGAGCACGATGCTCCAGAAGATCCGCAGCGAGTGCGCGCCGTCGACGCGGCCGGCCTCGACGAGCTCGTCGGGCAGGGCCTCCGAGAGGTACTGGCGCATGAAGAAGACGCCGACCGCGCTCACCAGGGTGGGGAAGATGACGGCGGGCAGTCGCTGCGACCAGCCCAGCTCGGCCATCATCATGAAGAGGGGCACCACGCCGAGCTGCGGCGGCACCATCATGGTGCCGATGACCAGCATCAGCAGGATGTTGCGCCCCTTGAAGCGCAGCTTGGCGAAGGCGAACCCGGCCAGCGTCGCGAACATCACCGTGGACATGGCGATGACTCCGGCGACGATCAGGCTGTTGACCATCGCCTGGCCCATCGCCGCCTCGTCCCAGGCGCGGGCCAGGTTGCTGAAGAGGTTCGGGCCGGGCAGGAACGGCGGCGGCGTCTCGCTGACGCGGGTGTTGTCGGTCGAGGCCGCCACCATCGTCCAGTACAGCGGGAAGATCGACAGGAGCGCCGTGATCCCGAGGAGGACGTAGGCGAGCGGGCCCGCGTGGTGCTGGCGGCCGGCGCGTCCGCGCACCGTCAGGCGGCCCGGGCGGCCGGCGGAGGGCTTCACCCTGGCGGTGGTCCCGGCCGGTGCGTCCGCCGCGACCGGGAGGCTTTCTGTGGTCATGGGGAGTCTCCTGGTCAGGACGTACGGGAGCGCAGGCGCTTGAACAGGGCCTGGGCCGCGAAGGCGATGAGGAGCAGCAGGAACATCGCCCAGGCGACGGTCGCCGAGCGGCCCATCTGGTAGTTCTTCCAGCCCTCCTCGTACAGCAGCAGGCCCAGGGTCTGGTACTGGTTGTCCACGCCGCCGGAGATGCCGTTGGGGCCCTGGCCGAAGATCAGCGGCTCACCGAAGAGCTGGGTCGCGCCGATGGTCGACAGCACGATGGTGAAGACCACGGTGGAGCGGATGCCGGGGACGGTGACGTTGGTGAACTGCTTCCAGCGGGAGGCCCCGTCGATGGCGGCGGCCTCGTAGCGCTCGGCCGGGATGGCCTGCATCGCGGCGAGGTAGAGCAGCGCGTTGTATCCGGTCCAGCGCCAGATGACGATGGTGGAGATCGCGAACTGCGCGGGCCACTTGTCGCCCTCCCAGTTCACCGGGTCGACGCCAAACAGGCCGAGGCCCCAGTTGATCATGCCGAAGTCGCGCTCGAAGATCATGGTGAACACGAGCGCCGCGGCGCCGACCGAGGTGGCGTACGGCACCAGCGAGGCGACGCGGAAGAACAGCGAGCCGCGCATCTTGTAGTTGAGCAGGTGGGCGAGGCCGAGCGCCATCAGCAGCTGGGGCACGGTGGAGATCACGCCGATGGTGATGGTGTTGCCCAGCGCGTTCCAGAACCGCGAATCGCCCCAGAGTTCGACGTAGTTGTCGAACGCCACCCATTCCATCAGGTCCAGAGTGGCCAGCTCCACCCGGTGCAGGGAGATCCAGGAGGTGTACACGAGCGGGTAGAAGCTGAACGCGGCGAACACGATGAAGAACGGCGCGACGAACACGTAGGGCGCGCCCTTGATGTCCAGCCGGTGCAGCAGCGCACCGCGCCGGCGCCGGCCGTCGTCGTCGGCGCCGCGCTTCGGGGCAGGGCCTTCGCGTCCCTCGCCGATCTGTGCGTTGGTGGTGGAGGTGGCCACCGGACTTCCTTCCTGAGAGCAGATGTACGAGCCGGGCCCCCGGGCCCGCCGGCGTGTGCCACCGGCGGGCCCGGGCGGCCGCAAGGAGCGACGGTCAGCCGACCGCCTTCTCGATACGCTCCGAGGTGGTCTGCCACGCCTTGTCGCGCGGAGTGCCTTCCTCGACCAGGGTCAGCCCCTGGGAGAAGGTGTCCTTGATGGTGCCGTCCTTGCGGCCGAGGACCTGCTCGTCCGGGATCTCCTGGGCGGCCTGGCCGAAGATCTGGCCGATCGGGGCGTTGCTGAAGTACTCCGAGGTGCTGTTCTTGACGTCCGGGTTCTCCAGCGCCACCTGGGAGGAGGGCACGCTGCCCTGCTTCTTGAAGATGTGGGCCTGCTGCTCCGGCGCGGTGAGCCAGGCGACGAGCTTCTTGGCCTCCTCCTTCACCGGGCTCTTCTCGACCACGCCGAGGAAGGAACCGCCCCAGTTGGCACCCTTGGGAGCCTTGGCGACGTCCCACTTGCCCTTGTTCTTGTCACCGGCCTTCTCGCCGATGTGGCCGAGCATCCAGGCCGGACACACGGTCGTGGCGAAGGTGCCGTTGGACAGACCGGGGTCCCAACCGGGCTGGAACTGGCGCAGCTTGGCGGACAGGCCGGCCTCGGCCGCGTCGGCCGCGAGGTTCCACGCCTCCGTGACGACCGGGTTGTCCTTGTAGATCAGCTCGCCCTGGGCGTTGTAGAACTGCTCGGAGTGGCCGTAGATCATGGCGTTGAACAGGCCGCTGGAGGCGTCCATGTAGGCGACCTTGTCGCCCTTGAAGTTCTTCTTGAAGGTCTTGCCGACCTCCACGAACTTGTTCCAGTCGCCCTCCCACAGCTTGGCGACCTCTTCGCGGTCGGTGGGCAGGCCGGCGGCCTCGAAGTGGTCCTTGCGGTAGCAGACGGCCATCGGGCCGATGTCGGTGCCCAGGCCGAGGACCTTGCCGTCCTTGGTGGTGATCTGCGACTGCTTCCAGGGCAGGAAGTGGTCGGTGTCCGCCATGCCCTTGAAGTCGGCGAAGTTGTCGGCCTGGGTGTCGACGACCTCCTTGGCGCGGCCGATCTCGATGCCCTGGATGTCCTTCAGGCCCTTGCCGGCGGCGAGCTTGGTCTGCAGCGCGGTGTAGTAGGTCTGCTCGTCACCGGCCACCTCGGCCTGGATGTCGACGTCGGGGTTCTCCTTCTCGTACTGCTCGAGGAGCCCGGTCTCCTTGAAGCCCATCACCCCGTACATGCCCATGGTGATGACGGTCTTGCCGTCCTTCTTGCCGCCGCCCGTGACGGAGTCGTCGCCGCCGCCGCAGCCGGCGAGGAGCGAGATCGCGCTGACCGCCGCGACGAGCGCGACCGCTCTCGTACGCGACGACCGGTTGACAGTGGTCATGTTTCTGCCTCCAAGCGACGGCGCTGACGCACCGGAGTTACGAGTTGTTCATGACTGCGGCAAAGCGGACGGTCCGGGAGGAACACGTCGGATCGCCGGGTGGGAACGTTCCCAACACGCGGTGGGAACGTTCCCACCGGCGGTTGGAACACTCGTACTAAGAAACGCTCATGTCAATAACGTGAAAGCAACTTGTTGCCGAAAGCCGGTCCGCGGTTCACTCGGCGGGCCGCGTCGGGGGGTCCGCCCGGTGGATCGAGGGCGCCTCGGCGTCTGCCACAATTGCGCCGATCATGTACGCGGCCACGCCGCGCTCGCCGAGGGAGAAGTGCATGTCGGAGCGCCGTCCGCCCACGATCAAGACCGTCGCCGCCCGGGCCGGAGTGGGGCGCACGACGGTGTCCCGCGTCCTCAACGGCTCGGAACTCGTCAGCGCGGAGGCGCGCGCCAGGGTCCTGGAGGCGATCAAGGAGCTCAACTACGTTCCGAACTCGGTCGCTCGCGGACTGGTGACCAACCGCACCGAGGCGGTGGCGCTGGTGATCCCCGAGTCGGAGAGCCGGCTCGGTTCCGAACCCTTCTTCGCCGCGCTGATCCGAGGGGTCAGCGGGGTGCTCACAGAGACCGGCACGCAGCTCCAACTGGTCCTGGTCCGTGACGAGTCGGAGCGGGACCAGTTGACGTCCTCGATCGCGACGCGCCGGGTCGACGGGGTGCTGCTGGTGTCGGTCCGGGTGCAGGAGCGGCTGGCCGCCATGCTCGAGGAGATGGGGCTGCCCACGGTGCTGGCGGGCCGGCGCGGTGAGGACGAGAGGCTCAGCTACGTCACGTCCGACAACCTCGGCGGGGCCACCGAGGCGGTCGCGCACCTGCTGCGGCGGGGGCGTGTCCGCGTCGCGACGATCACCGGTTCCCTGGACATGGACGTCGGGCACTCCCGGCTCGCCGGCTGGCGTCGCGCCCACGAGCAGGCGGGGCGCACGGCCGACGAATCCCTGGTCGAGGCGGGGGACTTCTCGGAGGAGGGCGGCCGCCGGGCGATGCGTTCGCTTCTTGAACGCGCGCCCACCCTGGACGCCGTCTTCGCCGCGTCCGACCTCATGGCGGTCGGTGCGCTGGCCGAGCTGCGCCGCCAGGGGCGGCGGGTCCCGGACGACGTCGCCGTGGTCGGATTCGAGGACTCCGTTCTCGCCCGGCACACCAACCCGCCGCTGTCCACGGTGCGTCAGCCGGTGGAGGAGGTCGGCCGGGCGATGGCCCGGATCCTGCTCGCCGAGATCGGGGAGGCCGACGCGCAGCGGCAGCGGCTGACCCTGCCGACCGAGCTGGTGGTGCGGGAGTCCTCCTGAGGGCGCGGCCTCGCGGAGACTCCCGCGGAGTGCCACCGCCGGCGGGCGCCCGCGGGGGGTCGGCGGCGGCCTCCCGCAAGCGGCTCAGTGGTGGGGGCCGTGCCGGCCGAGGGTCTCCACGGGGGTCGCGCCGGGGCGGGTCCACTGCGGCACCGGGCGGCTGGTCGGCCCCCAGGTCGCGTGCCCCTGCGCGTCCGTGCGCCAGTACCAGCACGGCTCACGCCCCTCGGGCCGGTCCTCCGGCTTGTCCTCCCACGCCTCGCCGCGGCCGTAGGGCGTCATGTCCAGCAGGCCCATGGAGCCGTTGGCGCGCTCGGTGCCCCGGCCCGTCGTCGAGTAGGTCAGGAACGCGCGGTCGCCGTCGCGGAGGTAGGAGGCGAGGTAACCCATCCTGCCGCCGACCGGCTCCTCGGCGTCGCGCACCGAGTACCAGGGCTGCGTGTAGCCCATGAACCGGACGTAGGCGGCCACCTCCGCCCACCGGCCGGTGGTGACCAGGGCGAACGAGACGCCGCGGGCGTTGAGGTAGACGGCGTCCCTGAGGTGCCAGGCCGTGGTCGTGCAGCCCTCGCACTGCCCCTGGGGCGGCGCGTCGTCGTACCACATGTGCTTGTACACCACGAGTTCCTCACGGCCCTGGAAGAGGTCCAGGAACGGGACGGGGCCGTCGGGTCCGACGACCTCGGCCGTGCCGTCGAACTCCACCATCGGCAGCCTGCGGCGGGCCGCGGCGATGGCGTCGCCCTCGTGGGTGTGGGCCTTCTCGCGCCGCAGCAGTTCGTCGCGGGCCTCCTGCCAGGCCGCGAGGCCGACGACGGGCGGACGGCCGGGGAGCGCGGCGGACGGGTCATCGGGCGTGGGCGTCATGATGTCCTCCTGGTGTCCGGCCCGAAGGGGCGTTGCCGTCCGGCCCGAAGGCGCGTCGGTGTCCGGTCCGGGGGCGTCCGGCGACGCACGCCGTGGTCACCGGTACGACCGGCGGCGCGGCCGGAACTCGTCGTCCGCCCGGGTACCCGCACCGCGCCCGAACCGACGCCCTCCCCCACGTACAGCATCCGCTGTACGCTGGACACATGTCGAAGTCCGTGACCATCCGCGTCCCCGACGAGGTGCACGCCAGGCTCCAGGAGCGGGCGTCCCGGGAGGGCAGCACCGTCACCGCCATCCTGACCGAGGCCGCCCTGCGCGATCCCCGGCTCTCCGACCCGGCGTCGCTGGCCCGCGCCGCGGTGTGGGTGCGGCAGCACGCCGAGGAGTTCGCCGAGGCGTTCCCCGACGAGGAACCGGCCGTCACCCCGCGCGGCGCCGGGGCCGACGCCGCCTGATGGAGCTTCTGATCGACCTGGCGTGGCTGCTGGAGCGCCAGGCGCTGCTGATGCCGCGCGAGCTGGACGTGGCCGACTATTCGGCGCTCGCCGCCGCCGTGCAGCGTCACCGGGTCAACACGCCGCGGATCGGCTACGAGCCCGACAACGCCTGGCGCGCCGCGGCCCTGCTCGTGACGATCGCGCGTGAGGAGCCGCTGCCGGCGCGCAATTCCTTCTTCGCCGCCCTCACCGCGGTGGAGTACATGGCACAGGCGGGTGAGGCGGTGGACGCGCCGCCCGGGGCGCTGCCGGAACTGGTGGCCCAGGTGCGGACGTACAAGACCGATGTGTACGGCGCGGCGGAGCGGCTGCGCACCTGGCGCGGGTAGCCGGACGGGCCGTCCCGCGCGGCGTGGCCCCGTGCGCCGGACAGCACCCTCCCCGGGACCGGAACACGGGTACTACCGGCGGCCCCCCTCGCGGAACCTGCGAAGCCGGGGCGAGCGAATCGCGGGCAGTCCGGCCAGGGTGTCCGCGAAGGCGCGGCGGTGGGGCATGAGCCGGTGTCCGGGCCGCGGCGGCAGGGTGTAGTCGTCCCGCAGGACACCCTCCGGGAGCAGTCCGGTGGCGGGCACCGGCGAGGTCTCGCCGGGGTGGACGAGGTAGGCCCAGACCCCGCTGTCCAGCGGCACCACGGCGCCGTCGTCGCCCGGCGGACCCCAGGGCGCGCCCGTCAGCGGGTGGCGGGGGACGAGGAGGACGTCGGGGCGGGACGGCGACGAGGGGATCCCCGGCCCGGCCAGTCC
>NZ_JACADT010000166.1:0-8388 GCF_013421635.1 Streptomyces sp. UH6
CGTGACCTCGTCGGCGGTGCCGGGCGCCCGGACCGTGAGGTTCACGGACTGCTGGACGCCGGGTTCCTTCTGGCGGCCCGGGAGGGCGCCGGTCAGGGAGACGAGGTTGCCGGAGGCGATGTCCAGGAACTTGATGCTCTCGGGGCTGTTGGCGGCGACCCGGGCGCGGGCGCTGAACACCAGGCCGGCGCCGTCGGCCGTCCAGGCGGCGTCACGCGGCTGGTGCGGGCCGGTGTCGGTGGTGTCCGGCAGGTCCCGGCCGCAGGCGCCGGCCTGGTCGCGGGCGGCGGCGGGCAGCAGTACCCGGCACGCGTCACCCGACACGGACGTCACCAGCATGCCGTTGCGCTCGTCGATCCGGCCGCCGCCGCTCTTCCGGTTGAAGGCGATGCTCCGCCCGTCCGGGGAGAACGCGGGGCTGTCGTCGATGACCTCGCAGGCGCCCGGGCAGTTCTCCTCGCTCAGGTCGTGCTGCTCGACCGGGGTGGCCACGGTCGCGGTCCAGATGTGCTTGCTGCCGCCGCGTCCGTCGATCTCGTGGTTGCGGGTGAAGGCCAGGGTGGTGCCGTCGGGGGACCAGGACGGCTGGGCGTCCTGGTCCTGGGGCGCGTCGGACGGCGGGACGATCCGGCCGGTGATCTTGCCGCTGGCCACGTCCGCTATGAGGATGCGGCTGGTCCCCGCGGCCTCGCCGACGCCGCCCGGTGACACCCGGGTGAAGGCGAGCCGCTTGCCGTCCGGGGAGAACGCCGGGTCGGTGTCCCAGTCGTCCGGGCCGCGTTCGTCGAGTGTCAGGTACTCCGGCTTCGAGCCGTCCGCGTCCACGATGCGGATCCGCTCGATCCGGCGGTCCTGGGCGCCTTCGAACTGGGTGAACACGATGCGGCGGCCGTCGGGCGTGTAGTTCTGCCGCTCGGTCCACGGGTCGTATCCGGCCCTCGGCCGGAACAGCGGGTCCTTGGCGGGGTCGGTGTTGGTGTCCGCCTCCGGGTCCTCCGTCAGGACCGTCTGCCCCAGGTCCCGTGGATCGGACCCGTCGAGCCGCACGTCCTGCAGCGTCGCCACGTGCGGTCCGGACGCCGTGGTGCGCTCCACGACCGCGCGGCCCCCGTCGAGCGGGCCGAGCCAGGTGGGCGAGAGGACCTCGCGGTTCTCGTTGAGCACCAGCCCCGGGGTGGCGGCGGAGTACGCGGGCGTGCGGAACACGTGGTCCCAGTCGCCCTCGCACTCGCAGGTGATCTCCGGGCTGAGGAACATGACCTCGTCCCCGCCGGGCAGCCACGTCGCCCCGTGGGCCCGCCAGTCGGTCTGCTCGCCGCCGAGCAGCGGCCGGTCGGTGGACCCGTCGGTGCCGTCCGTCACCCGCAGCCGGGTGCCGGTCTGCCCGTATCCGGCGGGGGTGGCGGTGTAGGCGATGCGGTTCCGGCGCTCGTCGTCGGTGGCCGGGTTCCACACGGGTTCGGTGGCCGTGCCGTTCACGGGGTCGGTGACCCGGACGGCGTCGCCGCCCGCCAGGTCCCGCACGTAGATCTGCTGTCCGGCGGCGGGGTCGGCGTCGCTGGAGTACGCCAGGCGCTTCCCGTCCGGGGAGACGGTGGGCCACTGCTCGTCCGCGGGGGTGTCGGTCAGCTGCGTCAGGCGGCCGGTGCCGTCGGTGCTCACCTGCCACAGGTCGCGCTGGCTCCCGCCGTCCGCGCCGCCGGGTCCGGCCGAGTCGAAGACCACGGACCCGTCGCGCGTCAGCCGCGGGTGCGCCGCGTTCATGCCTTTGGTGAGGCGGAGCACGGAGCCGTCGGCGGACCGCAGGTAGACCTGCGGGTTCTTCTCGTCGCGGCGGCTCACGAAGACGAGCCGGTCGCCCAGGGCGGACGGCTGTGCGTCGAAGTGGGCCGGTCCCGTGCCGAACAGCGCGGTGCTGGAGGTGGTGGTGTCCACCCCGCCGAGGCTGCGGTGCCGGGTGCCGGCGTAGGTGATCCGGGTGACGGCGGCGTCCCGGGTCTCCGCGGCCGCGGCCACCCGCGGCGTGGAGGACGCGTCGTCCAGGCCGGACGCCGCGGTCACCCCGAGCAGCGGGACCAGCAACAGCGTCACCAGGCCGAACCACCCCGGGCGGTACCGCCCGCCGGGGCCAGCGGTTCTCATCACGGTCCCCCTAGCAGTCGGTGCGGCATCCGGATGTGCCCCCGCCACCCTGCGGCACCCCCGTGCGTCCCGGCAGGGCGGCGGGGCCATACCCGGGGGAAACGAGCGGTGCGCTTTCGGGCAGCGCCCGTTCCCGGCCCGGCCGTCGCGGGGCCGGGCCGCCGGGTACGGCGGCCCGGGGACGGACCGGGCCGTCAGATCAGTCCGTTGCGCAGCGCGTAGCCGACCGCGTGGGCCCGGTTGCGCAGTTGCAGACGCGTGATGACCTCGTGCAGCACGTTCTTGACCGTCCGTTCGGAGTAGGCGGTCTTGCGGGCGATCTCCGCGGTGTCCAGACCCTCCGACACCATGCGCAGCATGTCCGCCTCCCGCGCGGTCAGCGTGGACAGGGACATGCCGCGCGGGTCGAGCGCCGAACGCTGGAGGCTGCCCACGTGGCTGAGCAGCTTGCCGAGCAGGTCGCCGGGGAGCACGCCCTCGCCGTTGGCTATGGCCAGGACCAGGCCCAGGAGCCGGTCCTGGTCGGCTTCGGCGCGCCGCAGCACCGCCGCGACGCCGCACTCGATGACGCGTTGCAGCGAGCCGGCACCGAGGGTCGCGACGACCAGGCCGGTGCGGGTGCGGGTGTTGTGCCGCAGCTTGTGCAGCAGCGCCGCCACGTCGTCGTCGACGTGGTCCACGACCACCAGCGACACCTCCGCCCGCTCGTTGTCGGGGTCGGTGACCAGATCGATCTCGGGGCGCTGACGCAGCTGCTGGACGACGCCCAGGCGCAGGACCGGGTCCGCGGCGTAGACGGCCACGGTCACGCGCTCGAGGCGTTCGGATCGGGAAGTTCTGCGCATGGTCCAGGCCTGAGTGGGCACATGTGCCGTGGCGGACGTGACGGAAGTGGCGGGGTGGGCCGGGACGGCCTGCTCTGTGGTGGGCATGACGGCTTACCTGTCTGACGTGAGGGGGGTGGGGGCGAACGGCGGCGCGGGTGGGGAGGGAGTGCACCGGAAGGCGGCGCCCGCGGGGCGACGGGCCGCGCAGCCGGTGCGCCCATGCCTCCGGCCGTGCGTGACCGCCGGGGCACCGGCACTGCCCGGGCGTTGCCCCCGCGCCTGTCGTGGCGGCCCGGGGGCGGCCCTAGCGTGGCGGCGTGACGCCTTCTGCAGCCTCTTCCCGTCCCGGCACGCCCGGTCTCGACATCCCGGAAGTGACCGTGGCACCGGGTGACACCGCCACGACCAGCCTCACCGTCCGCAACGACAGCGACATCGTCGAGGCGTACAACCTGGAGGTCGTCGGGGACTGCGCCTCCTGGACCACCGTGGAGCCCGCGCGGGTCTCGCTCTACCCAGGAACCTCCGAGACGGTGACCGTCCGGCTGGCCCCGCCACGTTCGCCGGAGGTCCGGGCGGGCGAGATGCCCCTCGGCGTGCGGGTCCTGCCGACCGAACACCCCGACGCGGTGAAGGTTCTCGAAACCACCGTGCACGTCGAGGAGTTCCGGGAACTGCACACCGAGCTGGCGCCACGCCGTCGCCGCGGCTGGCTGCGCGGCCGCTACCGGCTGGCCGTGCAGAACCGGGGCAACTCGCCGGTGGAGGTGGGCTTCACCGCCGGCCAGCCCGGCGAGGAGCTGGGGTTCGCCTTCAGCCCGGCGGAACGGAAGCTGGAACCGGGCGAGTCGGCGGAGATCGGCCTGCGGGTCCGCACCGGCACCCCCGTGTGGTTCGGCGCCCCCGTGGTGTGGCCGTTCACCGTGGACACCGCGGAGACCGGCGCCCAGGAGGAGCCCCGGCCCGAAGAGGCCACCGTCCGGACGCCCCTGGACGCCGAGTTCG
Organism: Streptomyces sp. UH6; assembly: GCF_013421635.1. NCBI lineage: Bacteria > Bacillati > Actinomycetota > Actinomycetes > Kitasatosporales > Streptomycetaceae > Streptomyces > Streptomyces sp. UH6. The sequence goes on from NZ_JACADT010000166.1 coordinate 3,975, forward strand.
TCCAGATCCCGGTCTTCCCCCGGTGGCTGCTCGTCGTGCTCGCGGCGCTGCTCGCCCTGCTGCTCGCCTGGTTCATGCTGGTCCGCCCGGCGGTGCGCAGCGCGGCCAAGGAGGCCGCCGCCGAGGCGGTCCGGCCGAGCCCCACGGCCGCCGGGGAGCAGGGTTCGGCCGGGCAGGCCTCCGGTGCCGGAGCCGGCACCGGAGCGGAGACCGGCACCGGCCAGGGGACGGGCGCGTCCTCCGGATCGGGCGAGGGCGTCCCGGGCGGGAACGGCGCCGCGCTCGGTGGCCCGCAGATCTCGGAGACCATCGACGTGCAGACCGCCGGCGGGAAGACCAAGACCGGCACCTACCGGGTACCGGCGGGCAGCGTGTTCGGAGTGACGGACATCGTTGTCGCCAACTTCCAGGGCGACGAGGGGCTGCTGACGATCACCTTCGGCGGCCGCAAGATCACCACGATCGCGCTGGAGACCTTCCGCAACCAGGACTACCACTGGGTCACCCCCATCAAGATCCCCGAGAACGAAACCGTCACCATCGAAGTGACCTGCGGAAAGCCCGGGACACCGGCGTCCGGCCGTCAGGCGCAGGAGTGTCACGAGGTCCTGAACGTGACCGGCGTACTCAGCCGCACCACCCAGTGACTCCAGCCCCACCTCTGAGGCATTGTCGGCCGAATTAGCTGATAGTCGCCAACAGTTGACGCTCCATCCGACCGGAAATAACCACCATCGGACCGGAAAGCTACATCTCTGTCCCACATGCCGGACCGAACCGGTCCCGCATCGACCGGCACGCCTCCGCGGCCTGGCCCGCCAGGATCCGCGGCGGCACGTCGGACCCCTCGCGGCGGCGCCACCGCGGGGGGTCCGCGCTGTCCGGGCCGGCCGCGGGCGGGCACCGTCGCCTCCCGGCCAGGAGTTCGCGTCCGGTCCTCGTCACCCGCTCCATGAGAAAGCCCCAGGCCGGCGTCCCGTACACCCCATGGGCCCACCAGGTCCCACCAGGCCCCGAATGCTAGGATCCGGCCACTTGCCTGGGGGGGTAGTCGCACGTCATGCGTGCCGCCGGGTCCACGGCCCGCGGATCGGCCGCGTGCGCACACGTCTCTCCGGCCTTCACCTACACCGCTGGAGAGGTCCCCGCATGGGCAGACGCGTACTCGTCCGCAGTGCCACCGCCGCCACTGTCTCCCTGACGCTCGCGCTCGGGCTCGGTCCGGCGGGCGCCGCGAGCGCGGACGGGAGGACGGTCACCGGAGAGGTGGTCGTGCCGGCCACCACGTCCATGGTTCCGCGCACGGGCCTGATGAGCGCGGGACCGTCGGGATTCCTCCGGTACGAGGAGGGCCGCGGCCAGCTGTGGACGACGTACGACGGTGCCGACACCGTCGTCGACCCCTCGGGCACGGACGTGTACGGCGTCACCAGTGCCGGCGCGGGCTCGGACGTCGTGGCACACCACGACAGGTCCGCCAGGACCGTGACGCTGCGGAACATGGCCACCGGCCAGGTCGGCACGATCGCGCTTCCCGACGGGCACACGTACTTCAGCACGCTCGGGTCGACGGTCGTCACGACGGTGGGAACCCCCCGTGACTCCGTGTGGCATCTGCTGGACGCCCGCGCCGACGGCTCCGTCACCGATCGCACGGTGGAGGGCGTCCCCTCCGGCGCCGTCCTGTGGTCGGCCGCTGGGCTGGGCGACGCGCGCGGGCAGATCGTGCGGTACGGCAAGGACGACGAGGACGTCACCGGATGGCTCGACGTCGAGCAGGGACGTTTCACCGCCCTGCCGTACACGGTGCCGTCGTGGTACTCCCAGGTCGCCCTCAGCCCCACCCACGTGGTGTGGCTGTACGACGGCACCCTCCACGTCGCCTCCCGTCAGGACCCGTCCGCCGCCCCGCGGACCCTGCCGTTCGGCGACACCGCGGACGTGCTGGGCCTGGTCGGCGACACCGTCGTCGTGGCCCGGTACGACTCCGCCCTGGGCCACCACGGCAGCGAACGCGCGGTCTCGCGGGTCGAGGCCGTCCCCCTCGACGGATCCGCCCGGCGGACGCTGCTGGCCCGGACGTCCCGGCAGGCCGTGGCGACGCCGGACGGCGGGCTCCTGGTCGCGGGCGGCTCCGACACCGACCACTGGGGCGTCTCCCTCGTCGAGGCCACCGAGGACGGTGGCGTCGGCGTACGGCGGGTGGCGGACGCCCACCCGCGGCAGGCCGCCCACACCGTCTCCGACCTGACGCTCGCCCAGGGGCGGCTGACCACCGTGGAGACGGACCCCGTGGGTGGCTACACCTACCTCCACACCCGTGAGACCGGCGTGGCCGACTCCCCCACGGCCGGGACCCGCACCACCCGCGGCCGTTTCGCGCTGGAGGACTACACCGACGGCCGCCCGCGCCTGATCGACACCGGCGACGGCCGGACGGTCGTCGCCGACCACGGCATCGACCCTCCGCAGCAGCCCCACATCCTCCAGGCCTCCGAGTCGCTGCCCGGCACCCGGATCGACAGCACGCGCAGCTACCGGACGACGGCCGCCGCGCACGGCCGCTTCGCCGCCCTGACCTCGTACGACAGCGCCGGTGCGGCCCAGACGCGGGTCGTCGACGTCGACACCGGGCAGGCGGTGTACACCACGAGCGCGACCGTGCGGGCGATCTGGGGCACCACCGCCTGGGTGGCGTCCGGCAACGACGCGGTGATCCCCGTCGACCTGCTCACCGGTGAGCAGGGCTCGATGGTGTCCTTCGGGCGCGGCTGCCTGCTGAACGACTTCCAGGCCGTGGGCCGGTGGCTGCTGTGGAACTGCGTCCTGAACGCGGAGGGCCAGGGCGTCTACGACACGGTCACCCGGCGGAACGTGACGCTCGTGTCGGGCTCCGACTGGCAACCGGCGCAGCTCGGCGACGGCTTCGTCGCGACCGCCGAGGACGGGCAGCTCAAGGTGACCGACGTGCGCGGCGGGACGCCCGTGTCGCACACCGCCGGGAAGTTCGAGGGGAACGCCTGGGACGTCGACCCGTACACCGGTGTGATCGCCCAGCTCCGCTCCGACAACAGCATCCGTCTGACCGCCGGCGGCGTCCCCGTCTCCGGCCTCGTCCAGCGCGACGCCACCGTCGCCGCCTCGGTGGACGTCAAGGGCGGTGCCGCGCGGTGGAGCCCCAAGTGGTGGCTGAACAAGCCTGCGGCCTCCTGGACGCTCGTGCTCACCGGAAGGACGGGAACGGCCGTGCGCACGCTCTCCGGGGGCCCGGCCCGCGGTGTGGTCGCCCCGGCGTGGGACGGCAAGGACGCCTCCGGCAAGCTGGCGCCCAACGGCGCCTACACCTGGAAGCTGACCGTCACCCCCGCGGACGGGCAGGGCGCGGCGCTGACGAGGACGGGCACGGTCAAGGTCACCGGCGCCACGCCCGTCCGGCATGACTTCGTCGGATCGGACGGTTTCGGCGATCTGGTGACGCTGAACAGCTCGGGCGGGCTGACCTACCAGTACGGGACCGGCACCGGCGTCTTCACCGGCAAGCGGTCGGGTTCCGGATGGCCCACCACCATCCGCGCGGTGCCGTTCGGCGACCTGAGCGGTGACCGCTGCAACGACATGCTCGTGCGGTTCAGCAGTGGTGAGCTGCGCGCCTACCGGCCGGGCTGCGCCTCGGCGGTGACCCCGTCGACCGCGTACACCTCGCTGGGCACCGGCTGGAACCAGTACGACGTGCTGACCTCGCCGGGCGACCTGAGCGGTGACGGGCGGCCCGACCTGATCACCCGCCAGGCCTCGACCGGGGACATCTACCTCCACAGGGCGACGAGCACCGGCAAGCTCGCGGCCAGGGTCGAGATCCGCTCCGCGTGGACGTACAAGAAGATCCTCGGGGCCGGCGACCTGAACGGTGACGGCCACGGCGACCTGCTGGCACAGGACAGGTCGAACGAGCTCTGGCGCTACGACGGCACCGCGGCCGGCCAGTTCAAGAGCCGGGTGAAGGTCTTCGCCGACTGGGGGTCGAGCTACAACACCGTCGTCGGCGTGGGCGACATCACCGGGGACGGCCAGGCCGACCTCGTGTCCCGCGACTCCTCCGGCAACGTCTGGCGCAACGACGGCAACGGCAAGGGGTCCTTCAGCAGCCGTACCCGGATCGCCACCGGCTGGCAGGGGTACAAGGGCCTGTTCTGAGCCCGCCTCCGCCACCGCCCCACGGGCCCGGACGCCGCAGCGCGTCCGGGCCCGTGGCGTACCGCGCGGTCCCGCCGCCGCCCCGCCCCCGCGGCGCCCTCCCGGTCCGGCCGAGTTGCCGCCCGCCGCCGATACGAGAAGGTGAGAAGGAGGGCCGACGGAGGGAGCGCGGGGTGACGGGTTCCATCGACGACGCCACGGTGCTGGACGCCCTCTTCAA
>NZ_JACADT010000167.1:0-8379 GCF_013421635.1 Streptomyces sp. UH6
GGAGTCGTCGGACCCCGCCGGTAGGCTCGGAGTGTGAACGCAGGGGAAAAGCGGCGGAATCCTTGGATCGTGGGGGTCTCCGGGGCGTCGGGCACGCCGTACGCGGCCGCGGTGTTGCGCGGGCTGCTCGAAGCGGGGGAGAGCGTCGACCTGATCGTCAGCCGGGCGTCGCGGCTGACCCTGCTCGACGAGACCGGGATCTCCTTCCGCGACGCCCACTGGCGGGACGACCTGCGGAGCTGGCTGGCCATGGGGGCCGACGGCAAGCCCGACACCTTCGAGGCCCGGACGGACGACGTCCGGTACTGGCCGGCCGGGGATCTCGCCGCCGGCCCGTCCTCCGGCTCGTACCCGGCCCGGGGGATGCTGATCGTGCCGGCCTCCACCGCCTGCGTGGCGGGGGTGGCGCTCGGTCTCTCCAAGGACCTGCTGCAGCGCACCGCCGGTGTGACGCTCAAGGAACGCCGGCCGCTGGTGGTCTCCGTGCGGGAGACCCCGCTCAACGGGCAGACGCTGCGGCATCTGGTCACGCTGGACGACGCGGGTGCGAGCGTCGTCCCGGCCTCCCCCGCCTTCTACGCGGGCGCCACCCACATCCAGGACCTGGTCGACTTCGTCGCCGGCCGCGTACTCGACGCGGCGGGTGTCCCGCACACCCTCTACCGCCGGTGGAAGGGCGGACTCGGCGAGGCGAGGACCGCCGGGATCTGACCACCGGCCGCCGTCGGACCCGTCGACGGCCCGTCGCCGACGTACGCATCGATCACATACGCGCAGATCCAGTTCAGCAGATCCACCTCAGCTGATCCACCTCACCGGAAGGCAATCGATCGCATGGACGCCGTGGACAGGCAGCTCATCCAGGCTCTCAGGGAGAACGGACGGGCCTCCTACGCGGAACTCGGACGCCTCGTCGGTCTGTCGGGGCCCAGCGTCACCGACCGCATCAACCGGCTGGAGGCGGCCGGGGTCATCACCGGTTACCGGGCCACCGTCGACGCGGCCTCGCTCGGCCTCGGCGTCACCGCGCTGATCGGCATCTCGCTCTCCGACGCCGCCGACCACGAGGACGTGGCCAAGCGGCTCAAGGAGCTTCCGGAGATCGAGGACTGCTGGTTCATCGCGGGCGACGACAGCTACATGCTGAAGGCGCGGGCGAAGGACGTGGACGGGCTGGAGCGGATCATCCGCAGGCTGTCCGGCACCGACGGGGTGTCCCGGACCCGCACCACCATCGTGCTCTCCACCAAGTGGGAGAACCGGGTGGGAGAGCTTCCCGAGGAGGTCTGACCCGCCTCTCCGCGACCACCGGTCCGCGGTGGGTGCGGCGGGCGACCCCCGCTCCCGCCTCCCGCCGTGGCCTGGTGGGCGGCCCGCGCACGGCGGCCCGGTTCCCCGGCGTCCACCCCGTGGAATCCGCTTGAACCGCGAGAAGGGTAATGGTTAGTCTCCAGTCATGACCCTTACTTTCACGTTCGACCCGGCCGTCACCCCCGCTCTCCGCGACGGGGTTCTCGACCTCTGGGCCGACGTGACCAACGCCGGCGGCGCCGTCGGCTTCGTGCCGCCGGTGACGCGTGACGACATCCGCCCCGCGCTGGTCAAGCAGCTCACCCAGGTCGCCGACGGCACCGCGCGGCTGCTCGTCGGCCAGGACGACGAGGGGCGGGTGCTGGCCACGGGCTTCCTCGCGTACAACACCCACCGGCTGATGAAGCACTGGGTGATGGCCTACACCGTGATGGTCCACCCCGCCCACCAGGGCAAGGGCTACGGCCGCGACCTGATGGCCGCGCTCGCCGACGCGGCCCGGGGCCTGGAGGGCATCGAGGCCGTCCGGCTCGGCTGCCGCGGCGGCCTGGGGCTGGAGCACTTCTACGCCTCCTGCGGCTACAAGGAGGTCGGCCGCGTGCCGGGCGCCATCCGGGTGGCCCCGGGGGACGACCGTGACGACATCACCATGTACCTGCCGCTGCACTGAGGCCGGCTCCGGCGGCCCCCGGGACCGGGCGGCCGGACCGCCCCGCCCGCGGGACCGGTCCGCCGTCGTGTTTCACTGGACGGCAGTGCCTTCGTTGGACGGAAGAGTGGGTTTTGAGATGCTCCGCTACACACTGATGCGCTTCGGCATCTTCGTGGGCTGCCTCGCGGTGGTCTGGGGTGGTGTCTACGCGGGCCTGCTGCCGAGCGCCGTCGGCGACTCCAACGGCGTGTGGATCATCCTGCTCGCGCTGGTGCTCTCCGCTCCGATCAGCTTCGTCGTGCTGCGCGGCGAGCGTGACCGCGCCTCGGTGCAGATCGTCGAGCGGATGGAGCGCGCCAAGGTCAACCTGGAGCTCAACCGCTCCCAGGAGGACTGACGCCCGCCCGCGTCGACGCCCGCCCGCGTCGACGCCTCCCGCTCGACGCGACCCGCGTCAGCGCCTCCCGCAACCAAGTGCCCCGGCTCCCTCAGGAGTTGGGGCACTTGCCGTTTATCGGGTCAGAACGCGTTTCACCTCACAAAGAAAGGCTTTGGGCCTCTCAAAGCTTTGCTGTTAACGTATGGGCATGACGTCAGCAGCCGCGCCCCTCACGCCGCAGAGCCTCGTGCTCGTGGCGCGCCTGCACGTGGACCTCTGCCGTCGCGTCGTCGCGGCGTGTCGGCTCTGACCCGAGTCCGAGCCCTGGCCTCCACCTCCACGCGGCGCTGCTGACCGATTCCGGGGCGCCGCCGTTCAGCGTTCTTCACCCCTCTCCCCGCCACCGCGCGCGTCCCCACGACGGAGTGTGTCCGTGTCCGAGAACACGAATGCCGTGAGCAAGCCGAAGCGCTCGCTCAAGGTGCCCTTCTGGGTCCAGATCGTCGCCGGTCTGGTCCTCGGCGTCCTGCTGGGCTGGCTGGCCCGCAGCCAGGACCTGACCTGGCTGGTCACCACCCTCGACAAGATCGGCGGAACGTTCGTCCAGCTGCTGAAGCTGGCCGTCGCCCCGCTCGTCTTCTTCGCGATCCTGGTGTCCATCACCAACCTGCGGAAGGTCAACAACGCCGCCCGGCTGGCCTCCCGCACGCTGCTGTGGTTCCTCATCACCTCCCTGATAGCCGTGGTGATCGGCCTCGCCATCGGTCTGATCACCAACCCGGGCGCCGGAACCGGCCTCACCCCGAAGGACGGCGCCAAGCCGGAGAGCCAGGGCAGCTGGCTCGACTTCCTGACCGGGATCATCCCGACCGACGTCATCACGCCGTTCACCGAGCTGAACGTCCTGCAGATCGTCTTCATGGCCGCCGTCGCCGGCATCGCCGCCCTCGCCATCGGCGAGAAGGCGCAGCCCGTCCTCGCCTTCAGCGAGTCGGTGCTGGAGCTGCTGCAGAAGGCGCTGTGGTGGGTCATCCTGCTCGCCCCGATCGGCACCGTCGGCCTCATCGGCCGCGCCATCGCCACCTACGGCTGGGACCTGATCGGCAAGTACGCGACCTTCACCGCCGACGTCTACATCGGCTGCGCGCTGGTCATGTTCGGCGTCTACCCGCTGCTGCTCGCCACCGTCGCCAAGGTCAGCCCCGTCCAGTTCTTCAAGGGCGCCTGGCCGGCCATCCAGCTCGCCTTCGTCTCCCGCTCCTCGGTCGGCACCATGCCGCTGACCGTCAAGGTCGTCGAGCGCCTGGGCGTCCCGCGTGAGTACACCTCCTTCGCCGTGCCGTTCGGCGCGACCACCAAGATGGACGGCTGCGCCGCCATCTACCCGTCGCTGGCCGCGATCTTCGTGGCGCAGATCTTCGACATCCAGCTGGGCCTCCAGGAGTACCTGCTGATCGCGTTCGTCGCGGTCGTCGGCTCCGCCGCCACCGCCGGTCTGACCGGCGCCACGGTGATGCTGACGCTGACCCTGTCCACGCTGGGCCTCCCCCTGGAGGGCGTCGGCCTGCTGCTGGCCATCGACCCGATCCTGGACATGATGCGCACCGCCACCAACGTGGCCGGCCAGGCGCTGGTGCCGGTGATCGTCGCGGCCCGGGAGAACATCCTCGACCGCGACGCCTACCGCGGCGCCTCCTCCTCGCCGCTCGAGGAGGACGAGCCGGAGGTCCGCGACCGCGCCCCCGAGCCGGTGGCCGCCCCCGCCTGACCGGGCCGCCGCCTCCCACGGCGAACCTTCGGACCCCCTCCGCCCTGCCGGGCGGAGGGGGTCCTTCGCGTCGTCCGTCACCCCCGCCGTACCGGCGTGAGGCCGGGGTGAGGTCGATGTGAGGCCCGGTGTGAGGCCGGTGTGCGGACGACGTGAGCCAACACACATCGTGTCGACTGTCCGAACGGTCAGATCTGACCGTTCGGACAGTTACCGTGGGTGCATGGCACGCACGTCCAGCGGTCTGCACGAGCGGTTGCTCGCCTCCGCCCTGCGCCTGTTCGTCTCCCGCGGCTTCCGCGGCACGTCCCTCGCGGACATCGCCGCCGACGTGGGCTGCTCCAAGGCGTCCTTGCTCTACCACTTCAGCAACAAGGAGGCGATCCTCACCGAGCTGCTGATGCCGGTGGGCAACGAGGTCTTCGCACTCGACGAGCGGTTGTCGGAGCTGGACGGCGAGGAGGCCGCGCTGACCGCGGTCCACTCCTTCGTCGGCATCACCCTGCGGTTCCGCCGCGAGATCAAGCTGCTCTTCGACAACCTCGCCGACGTGTCCTGCCTGCCCGACCTGGGCGTGGAGACGATGGACGGCATCCGTGACCGGCTGGTCGACGCGGTGGCCGGCCGTTCCGCCGAGCCGCGGGACCGCATCGCCGCCCTGATGGCGCTCGGCGGGATCTTCGCCACCGGCGCCGCCGACCTGCCGTACGACGACCTGACCCTGCGCGAGGCGCTGCTCACCGGCGCGCTCCGCACACTCAACCTCGATCCCGGCCGCACCGTCCGGGATGCAGAGCCCGGGAAGAACTAGAAGAAGGGCCCCTTTCCCATGGCGACCTTGCTCTACCGGTTGGGCCGCGCGTGCTTCGGCCGCCGCGGCCTGGTGGTGGCCGTATGGCTGCTGCTGCTCGCCCTGATGGGAGGTGCCGCGGCGGCCTTCATGGGGGAGACCACCAACGCGTTCCGCATGCCGGGGACCGAGTCCCAGCATGCGATGGACTCCCTGAAGAAGCAGTTCCCGCAGGCCGCGGGCACCACCGGTTCCGTGGTGATCACCTCCGACGACAAGCTCACGCCGCAGGACGTCGCGCCGGTGGTGAAGGACGCGGCCGCGATACCCGGCGTGGTGGCCGCGATGGACCCGTTCCAGATGCAGTCGGTCTCGCCCGACGGGCGGTACGCGCTGGTCCAGGTCCAGTTCAAGGACGAGATCGCGGACATCACCGACAAGCAGCGCGACGCCTACGCCGAGCTGCCCGAGACCTACGACGGCGAGGGCGGCACCGTCCGCGTCGAGGTCGGCGGCGAACTCGCCCAGACCCCGCCGGAGATCGGCTCCACCGAGGCGATCGGTGTGGCGATCGCCGCCGTGGTCCTGGTGATCACCTTCGGTTCGCTGGTCGCCGCCGGCATGACCCTGCTCAACGCCCTGGTGGGCGTGGGCGTCGGCATGGCCGGGCTGTACGCCCTGACCGGCTTCGTCGAGCTCAACAGCACCAGCCCGGTGCTGGCGCTGATGCTGGGCCTGGCCGTCGGCATCGACTACTCCCTCTTCATCACCTCCCGCTACCGGCAGTTCCTGGTCGAGGGCGTGGAGCGGCGCGAGGCGGCCGGACGGGCCATCGGCACCGCGGGCTCCGCGGTGGTCTTCGCCGGCGCCACGGTGGTCATCGCGCTGGCCGGCCTGTCCGTCGTCGGGGTGCCGTTCCTGTCCGCGATGGGCCTGGCCGCCGCGGCCACCGTCGCGGTGGCCGTGCTGGTCGCGCTCACCCTGCTCCCGGCGGTGCTCGCCTTCGCCGGCGACAAGATCCTGCCGCACAAGCTGCGCAGCACGGTGGCCGAGAAGGGTGGGGCCGAGGTCGAGCAGGGCTTCGGCTACAGCTGGGGCCGCATGGTGCTCAAGCTGCGGATCCCGATCCTGCTGGTCGGCGTCGTCGGTCTGGGCGCGCTGACGCTGCCCGCCCGCGACATGCACCTGGCCCTCCCGGACGCCGGTACGGCCGCCGTGGAGACCACCGAGCGGCAGGCGTTCGACCTGACCGCCGAGGGCTTCGGCCCCGGCTTCAACGGCCGCCTGATGGCCGTCGTCTCCGGTGACGGCCCGGCCGCCACCAAGGCGGCCGTCGAGGACGTCGCCGCGCTGGTCCAGGACGTCAAGGGCGTCGCGGCCGTCGCGCCGCCGCAGTTCAACCAGGACGGCACGACCGCGCTGGTCGCGGTGGTCCCGACCACCGGCCCGACCGACCCGGCCACCGAGGACACCGTCCACGCCATCCGCGGCAAGGTCGCCGACGTCCAGGGCGCCGACGTCGCCCTGACCGGCATCACCGCCATCGGCATCGACATCTCCGAGAAGCTGGCGGACGCGCTGCCGGTCTACCTGCTCCTGGTGGTCGGCCTCTCCGTCCTGCTGCTGATGCTGGTGTTCCGCTCGGTCCTGGTGCCGGTGAAGGCCGCGCTCGGCTTCCTGCTCACCGTCGGCGCCACCTTCGGCCTGACCACGGCGGTGTTCCAGGACGGCCACCTCGCCGACCTGATCGGCGTGGACACGCCGGGGCCGCTGGTCAGCTTCCTGCCGATCATCCTCATCGGCATCCTCTTCGGCCTCGCCATGGACTACGAGGTGTTCCTCGTCTCCCGGATGCGCGAGGACTTCGTCCACGGCGACACCCCCCGCCAGGCCACCGTCAACGGGCTCGGCCACAACGCGCGGGTGGTGACGGCCGCGGCGCTGATCATGACGGCCGTCTTCGCCGGCTTCGTCTTCGCGCACGACCCGATCATCAAGTCCGTCGGCTTCGCCCTCGCGGTCGGCGTGGTGGTCGACGCGTTCGTCGTCCGCATGACGCTGGTGCCGGCGGTCATGTCGCTGCTGGGCCGCGGTGCGTGGTGGCTGCCGAAGTGGCTGGACCGTGCGCTGCCGGACCTCGACATCGAGGGGGAGAAGCTCCGTCACGCGCTGGACGGGACGGCTCCCGACCGGGAGAAGGTCGCGGTCGGCTGACGCCGCGTCGTGCTCGCGGGGCCCCGGCGGATTCCGCCGGGGCCCCGTCGCGTGCCGGGGCGCGGGGGGCTCGGGGGTGCGGGAATGCCGGGCGCCGGGCCCCTGGCGTGGGGTGTGGGTGCCCGCTGCCCGCTGTCGGCTGTCGGCTGTCGGCTTGAACGAGGGGTTCCGGTGGGCGGGCGGCGGCATAGGGTGGCCGCATGGTTGGAGGAGCGGTGCGGACCCGTCGCCTGCCACGGGCAGAGCGCGAACGACAGATGATGGACGCCGCCGTCCAGGTCTTCGGCCGCCGGGGCTACCGGGGCGCGTCGATGGACGAGGTGGCCGAACTGGCGGGCGTGTCCAAGCCGTTGGTGTACCTCTACCTGAATTCCAAGGAAGACCTCTTCACGGCCTGCATACGCCGGGAGGCGAAGGCGCTGACGGACGCGGTCCGCGCGGGCGTCGCCGGCTCCGGGCTGGCCGCGGACCGCCAACTCTGGCAAGGGCTGCACGCGTTCTTCCGCCACACCGCGGAACACCCGGACGGCTGGGCCGTGTTGCACGTCCAGGCCCGCACGCACGGCGAGCCGTTCGCCGCGGAGGTGGCGGCGCTGCGGAAGGAACTGGTCGCGCTCGTCACGCGGTTGATCGCGGTGGGGGCGAGGGCGGCGCACCAGGACCCCGACCTGCCGGAGCGGGAGGTCGCGGGGCTGGCCGAGGCGCTGGTGGGAGCGGCGGAGTCGCTGGCGGCGTGGGCCAACGCCACGGAGGGGGTCTCGGCGCGGCAGGCGGCCGCGACGCTGATGAACTTCTCCTGGGCCGGCCTCGCCAACCTCACCACCGGCCGCCCCTGGCTCCCGCCCCCCGCCTGACCGCCGGCCCGCCTGACCGTTCGCCCGGCACCCAGGGACCCCGGGAACTTCAGTGCGGGGTGGCCTCGCCCTCCAGGTGGAGGTGGTCGGGACCGCGGAGCTCGAAGCGAGGACCGGCCGCGGCGTAGGTCACCCGGCCCGGCAGCAGCACCGGCGCCTTGAACCGCACCGCCACGTCCACCGCGTCCGGCACCCCGAACGCCGCCACGGACCGCGCCGCCGTCCACATGCCGTGGGCTATCGCCCGGGGGAACCCGAAAAGCCGTGCCGTCGCCGCCGTGAGGTGGATCGGGTTCCGGTCCCCGGACGCGGCCCCGTACCGCCGTCCCAGGTCACCGGGGAGCCGCCACTCGGCCACCGAGGGCAACCGCTCACGCTCCTCGGGCGACCCGCCGCGCGCCCCGGCCCCGG
>NZ_JACADT010000168.1:0-8368 GCF_013421635.1 Streptomyces sp. UH6
GGCGCGGTGGTCGTCGATCGGCCCGTACCGCCTGCTCACCCGCCTTCCGGCCGGGGTGACGGCGGAGGACGCGGCACTGCGCGAACTGCTCGCGCACCCGGAGCTGGCCCGCACCGTGGAGGTCTACCTCGACCATGCCGGACAGGCGGGCCGGACGGCGGCGGCCCTGGGCATCCACCGGCAGACGCTCTACTACCGCCTCTCCCGGGTGGAACAGCTCACCGGCCTCGACCTGGACGACGGTGAGCACCGGCTCCTGCTCCACATGGGCGTCAAGGCCGCACGGCTGTAGTCACCGGCCACCGTCCCCGGCCGGACCGGAGACCAGCCGGAGCAGGCCGTCGGCGAGCTGGTCCCCGGTCGGGGTGCCGTCCGGGTCCAGCGAGTTCTGGGCGATCAGGCCGGTCAGCAGGACCATGGCGAGGTTCCCCACGGTGTCGGTCAGGTCGTCGTCGACCTTCTCCTCCGGAATGCCCAGCAGCAGCGCGGCGAGGCCACGGCCGCCGCTGCGCTGGGCGAGCGCCAGATTGCGGCGGATCTCCGGAAGCCGGTCGCCCATGGCGATGATCTCGATGCTCAGGTGCCAGATCGAGTCCGGGCGCTTCAGCGAATCCGCGAGCGTCCGCAGCGTCACCCTCAGCCGCTCGTGCGAACCGGGAGGGGTGCCGGCCGCGCCGGCGTCCCAGTCGAACCGCTCCGCCTGCTCCTCCACCAGCGCCACGTAGGCCTCGGCGAGCAGGGCGTCCTTGGACCCGTAGTGGTAACCGATCGACGCCAGATTGGCCCCCGACTCCCGCACGATGTCGCGCGCGGTGGTCCGGGCGAAACCCTTCTCCAGCAGACAGCGCTTGGCACCGTCCAGCAAATCTTCGCGATGACCCATGCCACCAGCGTAAACCGCGCCTGTACACGCGTCACGGACAGGCGTCTTATACGGCTGTTCTAGACACTCGTATAAGACGCGTGTACGGTCACTCGCATGACGACAACCCCTTCCCCGGCCCGTGCCGGGCGCCGTGAGTGGACCGCGGTGGCCGTGCTGATGCTGCCGCTGCTGCTGGTCTCGATGGACGTGTCGGTGCTCTACTTCGCCGTGCCGGCGATCAACGCCGACCTCGCGCCCACCGGCACCGAACAGCTCTGGATCTTCGACATCTACGCGTTCGTCCTGGCCGGTCTGCTGATGACCATGGGCGCCCTCGGTGACCGCATCGGCCGCCGCCGTCTGCTGATGTTCGGCGCCGCGGCGTTCGGGGCGGCCTCGCTGGCCGCCGCCTACGCCGACAGCCCGGAGATGCTGATCGCCGCCCGCGCCGTGCTGGGCATCGGCGGAGCCACCCTGATGCCGTCGACGATCGCGCTGATCCGCACGATGTTCACCGACCCGCGTCAGCGCGCCCAGGCGGTGGGCCTGTGGAGCGCGGTGATGACCGGCGGCGTGGCGCTGGGCTCGGTGATGAGCGGCCTGCTGGTCGAGTTCTTCTGGTGGGGCTCGGTCTTCCTGGTGAACCTGCCCGCGATGGCCCTGCTGCTGATCCTCGGCCCGCTCCTGCTGCCCGAGTCCAAGGACCCCTCCCCCGGCCGGTTCGACCTGCTGAGCGTGCCCCTCTCGATGGCCGCGGTGCTGCCGCTGATCCACGGGCTGAAGGAGTTCGCCTCCGACGGCTGGCGGCCGGAGCAGGGTGTGTTCGTCGGCGCCGGGCTGCTCTTCGGGGCGCTCTTCGTGTGGCGGCAGCGCACGGCGGTCTCTCCGATGGTCCCGCGCGGGCTGTTCCGTTCGCCCGGCTTCTCCCCGGCGGTGGTGCTCAACTCGGTCTCCGCGCTCGGCCTGATGGGCTCCGCCTTCTTCACCACGCAGTACCTGCAGTCGGTGCTCGGGATGAGCGCGCTGGAGGCGGCGCTGTGGTCGCTGGTCCCCTCCCTGCCGATCGCCGCCGCGGCGCCGGCCGCCACCGCGCTGGTGCAGAAGGGGGTCCCGCGCGCCCACGTGGTGGCGGCCGGGTTCCTGATCGCCGCCGGTGGTTACGCCCTCCTCACCACGCCCGGAACCGACTCGCTGGCTCTGGTGCTGGTGGCCGCCGGCGTGCTGGCCTGCGGAATCGTCCTGGTGATGTCGCAGATGGCGGACCTGGCGCTGAGCGCGGCACCGGTGGAGAAGGCGGGTTCGGCCTCCTCCCTGCTGGAGACCGGGGCGGAGTTCGGCGGTGCGCTGGGCATGGCCGTGCTGGGCTCCGTGGGAACCGCCGTCTTCCGGGACGGCATGCCGGACACCGCCCCGGAGGCGGCCCGGGAGACGCTGGGCGGCGCACTGGCGGTCGCCGCGGAACTGCCCGGCCACGCGGGCGAGTCGCTGGCCCTGGCCGCGCGAGCGGCCTTCACCGACGGCATGCACGCGGCGGGCCTGACCGGCGCGGTGGTCCTCGCGGTCGCCGCCGTGGTCGCCGCGACGGCCCTCCGCCGGATCCGGGTGAAGTCTCCGGCGCCCGGCGACGCGGTCACCCCGGTGATCCGGTGATCAGCTGATCCGGTCACGGGCCCGTCGGCCCGCTCCCCGGGGGAGAAAGGGAAGGGACAACGACCAGGACCCGCCTGCCGCGTGGAGCGGCGGGCGGGTCCTTCGTCGCACGGAGCACCGGAACGGAACGAACCGGAACGAACCGGGCCGGACCGGAAGGCGGTCAGGTCAGGTTGATGGCCCGGGCGGACGTCGCGCCGATCTCCTCGGCCAGCTCCGACAGCACCGTCTGCGGGACCGTGTCGTCGACCGTCAGCACCGCCAGCGCCTCGCCGCCGGCCGCCGCACGGGCGACCTGCATGCCGGCGATGTTGACGCCGGACTCGCCGAGCACCCGGCCGACCGTGCCGACCACACCGGGACGGTCGGCGTACCGCAGCACCAGCATGTGGTCGGTGAGCGCCAGGTCCACGTCGAACTCGCCCACCGCGACCAGCTTCTGGTGGTGCTTCGGGCCGGCCAGCGTGCCGGAGACCGACACCTCGGTGCCGTTGCCCAGCGTGCCGCGGACCGTGACCACGTTGCGGTGGTCCGGCGACTCGGAGCTGGTGGTCAGCCGCACCTCGACGCCGCGCTCCTGCGCGAACAGCGGGGCGTTTACGTAGGACACGGTGTCCTCGACGACGTCCTCGAAGACGCCCTTGAGCGCCGACAGCTCCAGCACCTTCACGTCGTGCTGGGTGATCTCGCCGTACACCTCGACGTCGAGGCGCACCGCGACCTCGCCCGCGAGCGCCGTGAAGATCCGGCCCAGCCGCTCGGCCAGCGGAAGACCCGGCTTGACGTCCTCGGCGATCACGCCGCCCTGCACGTTGACCGCGTCCGGGACCAGCTCACCGGCGAGCGCAAGGCGCACCGACCGGGCGACCGCGATACCGGCCTTCTCCTGCGCCTCGTCCGTGGACGCGCCCAGGTGCGGCGTGCAGACGACCTGGTCGAACTCGAACAGCGGCGAGTCCGTGCACGGCTCCTTGGCGTAGACGTCGAGGCCGGCGCCGGCGACCCGGCCCTCCTTGAGCGCCGAGTACAGCGCCTCCTCGTCGACGATGCCGCCACGCGCGGCGTTGACGATCCGGACCGTCGGCTTGACCTTGCGCAGGGCCTCGTCGCCGATCAGGCCGAGCGTCTCGGGGGTCTTGGGCAGGTGGACCGTGATGAAGTCCGAGACCTCGAGCAGCTCGTCCAGCGTCAGGACCTTGACGCCCATCTGCGCGGCGCGCGCGGGCTGGACGTACGGGTCGTAGGCCACGACCTTCATGCCGAAGGCCGACATGCGCTGGGCGACCAGCGCGCCGATCCGGCCGAGGCCGACCACGCCGAGCGTCTTCTCCGCCAGCTCGACGCCGGTGTACTTGGAGCGCTTCCACTCGCCGTTCTTCAGCGCGGCGTTGGCCTGCGGGATGTTGCGGGCCGTGGCCACGAGCAGGCCGCAGGCCAGCTCGGCGGCGGTCACGATGTTGGAGGTGGGGGCGTTGACGACCATCACGCCGGCCTTGGTGGCGGCGGAGACGTCGACGTTGTCCAGGCCCACGCCCGCGCGGGCGACGACCTTCAGCTTGGTGGCCGCGGCGATCGCCTCGGCGTCGACCTTGGTCGCCGAGCGGACCAGGATCGCGTCGACGTCGGCGATGGCCGGGAGCAGTTCGCCCCGGTCGGCTCCGTTGCAGTGCCGGATCTCGAAGTCCGGACCGAGCGCGTCGACGGTGGCGGGCGACAGCTCTTCAGCGATGAGTACGACAGGTTTCGAGCTCACGTGAGTCCTCAGGTGCGATGCGGACGGCCGTCCCGACGGCCGCAGGCGTGGAGGGTTGCTAGCCGCGTGGAAGACGCACGACGCTGTGGGCCTGACGCGTATGCAGTGCAGTGTAGTGGGGCCGGGGACCTCGTCCCTCGCCCCTGCGGAAGGATCACCCGTCCGTGCGTTTCCACCACGGGCGAAGCACGGGGCCGGGGCGTCGCCCCGGCCCCGTCAAGAGGATCAGGCCTCCTCGTCCACCCAGCTCATGAGCTTGCGCAGCTCCTTGCCGGTGGTCTCCAGCAGGTGCTGGGAGTCCTGGTTCTTGTACTCGTTGTACTTCTTCAGACCGCCCTGGTACTCGGCCATCCAGTTGTTGGCGAAGGTGCCGTCCTGGATCTCGGCGAGGACCTTCTTCATCTCGGCCTTGGTGGCGTCGGTGATGACGCGCGGGCCGGTGACGTAGTCGCCCCACTCGGCGGTCTCGGAGATCGACCAGCGCATCTTCTCCAGGCCGCCCTCGTACATCAGGTCGACGATCAGCTTCAGCTCGTGGAGGCACTCGAAGTAGGCGATCTCCGGCTGGTAGCCCGCCTCGGTCAGGGTCTCGAAGCCCGCCTTGACCAGCGCGGCGGTGCCGCCGCAGAGCACGGCCTGCTCGCCGAACAGGTCGGTCTCGGTCTCCTCGGTGAAGGTCGTCTTGATGACGCCGGCGCGGGTGCCGCCGATCGCCTTGGCGTAGGACAGCGCCAGGTCGAAGCCCTTGCCCGTGGCGTCCTGCTCGACGGCCGCGATGCAGGGGACGCCGCGGCCCTCCTCGTACTGACGGCGCACCAGGTGGCCCGGGCCCTTGGGGGCGACCATGCAGACGTCGACGCCGGCCGGGGGCTTGATGAAGCCGAACCGGATGTTGAAGCCGTGCCCGAAGAACAGCGCGTCGCCGTCCTTCAGGTTGTCCTTGATCGACTCCTCGTAGACCTGGCCCTGGATCGGGTCCGGGACCAGGATCATCACGACGTCGGCCTCGGCGGCGGCCTCGGCCGGGGTGACCACGCGCAGGCCCTGCTCCTCGGCCTTGGCACGGGACTTGGAGCCCTCGTGCAGACCGACGCGGACGTCCACACCCGAGTCGCGCAGCGACAGGGCGTGGGCGTGGCCCTGGCTGCCGTAGCCGATGACCGCGACCTTGCGGCCCTGGATGATGGACAGGTCGGCATCGGCGTCGTAGAACAGCTCGGCCACTTCGGTTCACTCCTCATGTCTGCAGGTGTAGGGGCCCGCAGGTGTCGCAGGTGTTGCGCCCAGCGTATGACCGGGCGGTGGAGAAGGGGTTGACGGTCTCGCCATACGGGCGAGCCGGGGGTTCCGGCGGGCTCCGGGCCCGTCAGGAGGCGCGTTCGACGGCCCGCAGCGAGCGGTCGGTGATCGACCGCGCGCCACGCCCTATGGCGATCGTGCCGGACTGCACCAGTTCCTTGATGCCGTACGGCTCGAGCATCTTGAGCATGGCCTCGAGCTTGTCGCTGCCGCCGGTCGCCTCGATGGTGACGGCCTCCGGGGAGACGTCCACCGTCTTGGCCCGGAACAGGTCGACGATCTGGACGATCTGCGAGCGGGTCTCGTTGTCCGCGCGGACCTTGACCAGGACCAGCTGGCGCCGGACCGACGCGACCGGGTCGAGCTCGACGATCTTGAGCACGTTGACCAGCTTGTTCAGCTGCTTGGTGACCTGCTCCAGCGGCAGGTCCTCCACGCCCACCACGATGGTGATGCGGGAGATGTCGGGGTGCTCGGTGACGCCCACGGCCAGGGAGTCGATGTTGAACCCGCGGCGGGAGAAGAGCGCGGCGATCCGCGCCAGGATGCCCGGCGTGTTCTGCACCAGGACGGAGAGCGTGTGCTTCGACATGTCAGGTGTTCCTCGCTCGGTCACTCTTCGTTGTCGCCGAAGTCGGGGCGGACGTCCCGGGCGGCCATGATCTCGTCGTTGGAGGTGCCGGCCGGGACCATCGGCCAGACCATCGCGTCCTCGTGGACGATGAAGTCCACGACGACCGGACGGTCGTTGATCGAGTTCGCCTCCTCGATGACCTTGTCCAGGTCCTCGGGCGACTCGCAGCGGATGGCGTGGCAGCCCATCGCCTCGGACAGCTTGACGAAGTCGGGGACCCGGGTGCCGGCGCTCGGGCCCGTCGCGTCCGCGCCCGGGCCGGAGTGCAGCACCGTGTTGGAGTAGCGCTGGTTGTAGAACAGCGTCTGCCACTGGCGGACCATCCCCAGGGCGCCGTTGTTGATGACGGCGACCTTGATCGGGATGTTGTTCAGGGCGCAGGTGGTGAGCTCCTGGTTGGTCATCTGGAAGCAGCCGTCGCCGTCGATCGCCCAGACGGCGCGCTCGGGGCGGCCGGCCTTGGCGCCCATCGCGGCGGGGACCGCGTAGCCCATGGTCCCGGCGCCGCCGGAGTTCAGCCAGGTGGCCGGCTTCTCGTGCTGGAGGAAGTGCGCGGCCCACATCTGGTGCTGGCCGACGCCCGCGGTGAAGATCGTGCCCTCGGGGGCGAGCTGCCCGATCCGCTCGATGACCTGCTGCGGGGAGAGCGAGCCGTCGGCGGGCAGCTCGTAACCCAGCGGGTAGTTCTCGCGCCAGCGGTCCAGGTCGGCCCACCAGGCGTCCAGGTCCGCGCGGTTGCCTTCGGAGTGCTCCTTCTGCACGGCCTGGACCAGGTCCGCGATCACCTCGCGGGCGTCGCCGACGATCGGCACGTCCGCCTCGCGGTTCTTGCCGATCTCGGCCGGGTCGATGTCCGCGTGGACCACCTTGGCGTGCGGGGCGAAGCTGTCCAGCCTGCCGGTGACGCGGTCGTCGAAGCGGGCGCCGAGGGCGACGATCAGGTCGGCCTTCTGCAGCCCGGTGACCGCGGCGACGGAGCCGTGCATGCCGGGCATGCCCAGGTGCTGCGGGTGACTGTCCGGGAAGGCGCCCAGCGCCATCAGGGTGGTGGTGACGGGGGCCCCGGTCAGCTCCGCCAGGACCTTCAGCTCGGTGGTGGCGCCGGCCTTGAGGACACCGCCGCCGACGTAGAGCACCGGGCGCTTGGCGGTGGTGATCAGCCGGGCGGCCTCGCGGATCTGCTTGGCGTGCGGCTTGGTGACCGGGCGATAGCCGGGCAGGTCGGCGACCGGGGGCCAGGAGAAGGTGGTCTTCGTCTGGAGGATGTCCTTCGGGATGTCGACCAGAACCGGGCCGGGGCGGCCGGTGGAGGCGATGTGGAAGGCCTCGGCGATGACCCGGGGGATGTCCTCGGCGCGGGTGACCAGGAAGCTGTGCTTGGTGATCGGCATGGTGATGCCGACGATGTCCGCCTCCTGGAAGGCGTCCGTGCCGATCGCGGCGGACACCACCTGCCCGGTGATCGCGACCAGCGGCACCGAGTCCATGTTGGCGTCGGCGATCGGGGTGACCAGGTTGGTGGCGCCCGGGCCGGAGGTGGCCATGCAGACGCCGACCTTGCCGGTGGCCTGCGCGTAGCCGGTGGCCGCGTGGCCGGCGCCCTGCTCGTGGCGGACCAGGACGTGGCGCACCCGGGTGGAGTCCATCATCGGGTCGTACGCGGGAAGGATCGTGCCGCCGGGAATGCCGAAGACCGTGTCGACCCCCACCTCCTCGAGCGAGCGGATGAGCGACTGGGCGCCCGTGACGTGCTCGGTCGCGGACTGCTGGAGTCCTCCGGAACGGGGCCGCGGCTGCGGATGGTGGGCCCCGGTGGCCTGCTCGGTCATCGGCATTCTCTTCTCGATGCAGAGTGGTGTGTGCGAGCTTTTGAGAATTTTGTTCGGTTGGCGCGTTCGCCCCGGTGCAACAAAAAACCCCTCGTGCCGTCAGGCAAGCGAGGGGAGCGCGTCGGGCGGTTAGGCGCTGGGTCTCCGGTTCTCAATCCGAAGGTCCAGCTCAGCCGACGCGCTGTCCAAGTACGAGAATTCGGGTGCGCATGACCTTGACCCTCTACCCGACGCAGGTCGGGTGTCAAGGGGGTGGGACGACGGTCTCAGAATGTGGGCGTGACGCGCCGTGCTGGAGGCCCGCGTAGGCCGCTCCGGCAGTGCGGGCGGGAGGCACC
>NZ_JACADT010000169.1:0-8318 GCF_013421635.1 Streptomyces sp. UH6
CCTGGGCGGCCCAGCCGCCCGCAGGGTGGGCGGTTTCACTGCGGGGCTGGTGTCCGTGTCGCGGGGCCTGCGCGTGGTGGAGCGGGCCGCTTGCCGCGGGGCGGTGTGGTCAGAGGGATCTGAGGGCGGCTGTGGTGGCTCGGGTGAGGGTGGGGAGGTGGGTCTTGGGGAGGCGGGGCTGGCGGAGGATGACCGTGCGCCAGTACAGGGGGCCGGTGATGAGGTCGAGGGCGAGGTCCTCGTCGAGGCCGCGCCGGAGTTCCCCCCGCTCCACCGCCGCCGCGACGATCCGCAGCGCCACGCTCTCCTGCCCCGACCGCACGGCCTTGCGCAGCGCCTCGTCGATCTCCGGGTTGCGGGCCGCCTCCGCCTGCAGGTCCGGGATGATCTGCGAGGCCACGGGATGCCGCAGCGCACGGGACGTGAACTCGTACAGCAGCCGCAGGTCCGTCTCCAGCGACCCCGTGTCGGGCGCGGGGAGGCCCTGCACGGCCAGCGCGGAGACGATGTCCAGCACCAGGTGCAGCTTGCCGCGCCACCGCCGGTAGACCGCGGTCTTGCCGACGCCGGCGCGCCGCGCGACGCCCTCGATCGAGGTCCGCGCGTACCCCACCGCCGCCAGTTCCTCCAGGACGGCCGCGCGGATGGCCTCCGTCACGTCCTCGCGGAGCACCGCCGCCCCGGCCGGGGCGCGGCGGCGACGCTCGGCGGACCCGGACCCGTTCGCGGGCCCGTTCCCGGGCCTGGTCCCGGACCCGTTCCCGGCGCCGTCGGCGGCTTCGGCTGCCGCTCCGGCTGCGGTCGCGGCTTCGGCGTGGGCGTCAGTCATGCGGACCAGCATAGGGCGAACGGGGCCGTTACGACGGGACGGTTGCGTTCCGGCGTGCCCGCGCCTAGGCTCCATTCGCGACCGACGATACGGTCCCGTTCCGTCGTCGGTCCCGTCCTCCCGCTCGACCGCTCGAAGAAAGGCCGCGGATGTGAGCCAGGTTCTCGACGCACCGCATCCCGCCGGTCCGGCGGTCCCCGACCACGGGGACCTGTCCGCGCTGGCAGCCCGGTACGGCCTCTCGGTCAGCGGGGCGCGCCCCAGCCTGACCGGCTACGTCCGGCAGCTCTGGGCGCGGCGGCACTTCATCACCGCCTTCGCCACCGCCAAGCTGACCGCCCAGTACAGCCAGGCCAAGCTGGGCCAGCTCTGGCAGGTGCTCACGCCGGTGCTGAACGCCGCGGTGTACTTCTTCATCTTCGGCGTCCTGATGGGCACCTCCCGCGGCGTGCCGGACTTCGTGCCGTTCCTGGTCACCGGCGTCTTCGTGTGGACGTTCACCCAGACCTCGCTGATGACCGGCACCCGGTCGATCGCGAGCAACGTCGGCCTGGTGCGCGCGCTGCACTTCCCGCGGGCCTCGCTGCCGATCTCCTACTGCCTCCAGCAGCTCCAGCAGCTGCTGTTCTCGATGGCGGCGCTGGTCGTCATCCTGCTGATCTTCGGCGTTCCGGTGGCCTGGTCCTGGCTGCTGGTGCTGCCGGCGCTGACCCTGCAGTTCGTCTTCAACGCGGGTCTGGCGATGGTGCTGGCCCGGCTGGGCGCGCACACCCCGGACCTGGCGCAGCTGATGCCGTTCGTGCTGCGGACCTGGATGTACGCCTCGGGCGTGATGTTCAGCCTGACGCAGGTGGCGCAGCGCACCGACCTGCCGGGCTGGGTCTTCAACGTCCTCCAGTGGAACCCGGCGGCGGTCTACATCGACCTGATGCGGTTCGCGCTGATCGACAGCTACACCGCGAGCCAGCTGCCGGACCACGTGTGGCTGATCGCCGCCGGGTGGGCGCTGCTCGCCGGGCTCGGGGGATTCGTTTTCTTCTGGAAGGCTGAGGAGACCTACGGCCGTGGCTGAGCAGCTGATGGACGTCGCCGAGGAGCAGGTACCCACGGTCGTCGTCGACCACGTGGACATCGTCTACAAGGTCAACGGCGCCGGTGGCGGGCGGGGCGCGGCCACGGCGGCGCTGAGCCGGATCGTGCGGCGCAAGGAGAAGGTGGAGCGGGCGTCCGGGGTGCGGCGGGTGCACGCCGTGAAGAACGTGACGTTCGTGGCGCACCGCGGTGAGGCGATCGGGCTGATCGGCACCAACGGGTCGGGCAAGTCGACGCTGCTGAAGGCGGTGGCCGGGCTGCTGCCGGTGGAGAACGGGCGGATCTACACCGACGGGCAGCCGTCGCTGCTGGGCGTCAACGCGGCGCTGATGAAGGACCTCACCGGGGAGCGGAACGTCCACCTGGGCGGGCTCGCCATGGGGATGTCGCGGGAGCAGATCCGCGAGCGGTACCGGTCGATCGTGGACTTCTCGGGGATCAACGAGAAGGGCGACTTCATCACCCTGCCGATGCGGACGTACTCCTCGGGCATGTCGGCCCGGCTGCGGTTCTCGATCGCCGCGGCCAAGGACCACGACGTGCTGCTGATCGACGAGGCGCTGGCCACGGGCGACAAGAAGTTCCAGAAGCGGTCCGAGGCGCGGATCCGCGAGCTGCGCAAGCAGGCCGGAACGGTCTTCCTGGTCAGCCACAACAACAGGTCGATCAGGGACACCTGCGACCGGGTGCTGTGGCTGGAGCGGGGCGAGCTGCGGATGGACGGTCCGACCGAGGACGTCATGCGCGAGTACGAGAAGTTCACCGGCAAGTAGGCCGCACCTGAGAAGGCGACGGCGGCGGGACGGCGGAGGGGCGGTCCGGGGCACGTGCCCCGGACCGCCCCTCCGCCGTCCACGCCTGGGCCGGTCGGCTGTCCGGCCGCCGCGCGGGGCGGCGGCCGGGGGCCGGGCTACGACCGGAGGAGGGTGCGCATGGTGCGCATCGCGACCGAGAGGTTGGCCAGGTCGAAGCTGTCGGAGGAGTGGATCTCGTCCAGCGTCGTCCGGGCGCGGCTGAGGATCGCCGCGTGGCGCTGCTCCCACGCGTCGAAGCGCTGCTCCGGGGTGGCGGAGGACTCGCCGGCGGCGAGGATCTCCGCGGTGAGGGCGGCGTGGGCCGCGTACAGGTCCTCGCGGATGGAGGCGCGGGCCATGGACTGCCACCGGTCGGCCCGCGGCAGCTCGAGGATGCGGTCCATCAGCTGCGTGATGCGGAGGCGGTCGGCGAGGTCGTAGTAGACCTCGGCGACCTCCAGCGCGTCCTTGCCCGTGCGGTCGGCCACCGAGACGATGTCCAGCGTCGGGAAGGCGGAGGAGAACCCGGCGACCTGGGTGGCCAGTTCCTCCGGCACGCCGGCGCCCGACAGCTCGTCGTGGATGTGCTGGTACCAGGCCTGGTCGGCGCCGCGCAGCAGCTTGGGCAGGTGGCCCCAGACCTGCTCGACGCCCTCGGCGAAGAACTCGACCGTCTGGGCGATGGCCAGCGGCTGCGGCCGGTTGTTGAGCAGCCAGCGGGTGGCGCGCTCGACCAGCCGGCGCGAGTGCAGCCGGATCCGGGTGAGGACGGCCGCCTCGACCTGGTTGTCCAGGGCCTCGACGGCGTCCCAGACGCGGCCGCAGTGGAAGATCTCCCGGGCCACGGTGTGCGCCCGCACCACCTCCTCCAGCGACGCCCCGGTCTCCTCGCGCAGCCGGTGCAGGAAGGTGGTGCCGCCGGTGTTGACGGTGTCGTTGACCAGGACCGTGGTGACGATCTCGCGGTGCAGCGGGTGGTTGTCGATCTGCTCCTCGAACCGCTCGCGCAGCGCCGTCGGGAAGTAGGCGTGCAGCAGGCGGCGCAGATACGGGTCGTCGGGCAGGCCGGTGGTCACCAGTTCCTCGGCCGCGGTGATCTTGGTGTAGGCGAGGAGGACGGCGGTCTCGGGACCGGTGAGGCCCTGTCCGTGCTGGATCCGCTCGCGGATCTGGCGGTCGGTGGGCAGGAACTCGATGGCCCGGTCCAGGCGGCCGGAGCGCACCAGGTGGCGCAGGAAGCGCTGCTGGGAGGGGAGCATGTCGTGCGCCTGGGCGGCGGCGTTGGCCAGCGCGGTGTTCTGCGCGTAGTTGTTGCGCAGCACCAGGGAGCCGACCTCGTCGGTCATCTCCGCGAGCAGCTTGTTGCGCTGCTTGACGGTCATGTCGTCGGCGCGGACCAGCCCGTTGAGCAGGATCTTGATGTTCACCTCGTGGTCGGAGGTGTCCACGCCGGCGCTGTTGTCGATGGCGTCGGTGTTGACCTTGCCGCCCGCGGCTGCGTCGACCCGCCCGCCCTCACCGGCGTTGCCGGCCTGCGCGTACTCGATGCGGCCGAGCTGGGTCAGGCCCAGGTTGCCGCCCTCGCCGACGACCTTGACCCGCAGGTCCTGGCCGTCGACGCGGATGGCGTCGTTGGCCTTGTCGCCGACGTCGGCGTGGGACTCCACGGACGCCTTGACGTAGGTGCCGATGCCGCCGTTCCACAGCAGGTCGACGGGGGCGGTGAGGACCGCCTTCATCAGCTCGGCCGGGGTCATCTTGGTGACGCCGGCGTCGATGCCCAGGGCCTCGCGGATGTGCTGGTTGAGCGGGATCGACTTGGCGGTGCGGGGGAACACGCCGCCGCCCGCGGAGAGCAGCCCGGTGTCGTAGTCCGCCCACGAGGAGCGCGGCAGCTCGAACAGGCGGCGGCGCTCGGCGTAGGAGACCGCCGCGTCCGGGTCGGGGTCGACGAAGATGTGCCGGTGGTCGAAGGCGGCCACCAGCCGGATGTGCTCGCTGAGCAGCATGCCGTTGCCGAACACGTCGCCCGACATGTCGCCGACGCCCACGACCGTGAAGTCCTGCGTCTGGGTGTCGACGTCCAGCTCGCGGAAGTGGCGCTTGACGGACTCCCAGGCGCCGCGGGCGGTGATGCCCATGCCCTTGTGGTCGTAGCCGGCGGAGCCGCCGGAGGCGAAGGCGTCGCCCAGCCAGAAGCCGTACGCCTGGGCCACCTCGTTGGCGATGTCGGAGAAGGTGGCGGTGCCCTTGTCGGCGGCGACCACCAGGTAGGTGTCGTCGCTGTCGTGCCGCACCACGCCCTCGGGCGGGACGACCTCGCCGCCGACCAGGTTGTCGGTGATGTCGAGCAGCGCGGAGATGAAGGTGCGGTAGCAGGCGACGCCCTCGGCCAGCCAGGCGTCGCGGTCCACCGACGGGTCGGGGAGCTGCTTGGCGACGAAGCCGCCCTTGGCGCCGACCGGCACGATGACGGTGTTCTTCACCATCTGCGCCTTGACCAGGCCGAGGACCTCGGTGCGGAAGTCCTCACGCCGGTCCGACCAGCGCAGACCACCGCGGGCGACCTTGCCGAACCGCAGGTGGACGCCCTCCACGCGCGGCGAGTACACCCAGATCTCGTAGGCGGGCCGCGGCGCCGGCAGGTCGGGGATGGCCTGCGGGTCGAACTTCATCGACACGTAGTCGTGCGGCCGGCCGTCGTCGGTGAGCTGGAAGAAGTTGGTCCGCAGGGTCGCCTTCACGACCGTGAGGAAGGACCGCAGGATCCTGTCCTCGTCCAGCGAGGCCACCTGGTCCAGGGCGCCGTCGAGCTCCTCCAGCAGGCCGTCGGTGATCTCCAGCCCGGCGCTCTGCCGCTCCGGCGACAGCCGCGCCTCGAAGAGGGAGACCAGCAGGCGGGTGGTGTGGACGTTGTCGCGGAGGGTGTCCTCCATGTAGTCCTGCGAGAACGTCGACCCGGCCTGCCGCAGGTACTTGGCGTAGGCGCGCAGCATCATCGCCTCGCGCCAGGTGAGACCGGCGCTCAGGACGAGGGAGTTGAAGCCGTCGTTCTCGGCGCGGCCGGTCCAGGTCGCGGCGAAGGCGTCCTGGAACCGCTCGCGGGCGTCGTCGCCGCCGAGGAACTCGCCGCTCGCGGTGAGCGCGGTGCGCGGCAGGCGCAGGCCGAAGTCGTAGATCCACGCGCCGGAGACGCCGTCGTGGCCCTCGGGGCAGCGCAGCTCGTAGGGGCGTTCGTCGGTGACCTCGACGCCGAGCCGGGTGAGGACCGGCAGGACCGCGGAGAGCGAGACCGGGGCGCCGTGGCGGTAGATCTTGAAGCGGCGCTCGCCGGGGGCGGCGCCCACCGGCTCGTAGAGGCTGAGCGCGAACTCCTCCTCGACGCCCTCGGCGACCAGGTGCTCCAGCCGGGCGATGTCGGAGACGGCGGCGCGCGGCGTGTGGTCGGCCTTGTAGCCCTCGGGGAAGGCGTTGCCGTAGCGGCGCAGCAGTTCGGCGGCGCGCTCCTCGCCGAACTCGGCGTGCAGCGCCTCGGCGAAGCCGTCGGCCCAGGAGCGGGCGGCCTCGGCGAGCCGGCCCTCGATGCGCTCCTTGTCGGCGTCCGACAGGTGCGGCAGCTCGGTGCCGAGCGGCACGCGGACCACGAAGTGCAGCCGGGAGAGGATCGACTCGGTGTTCCAGGCGGTGAAGTCGACGCTGGTGCCGCCGAGTTCCTCCTTGAGGATGTCGATGATCCGCAACCGGACCGCGGTGGTGTAGCGGTCGCGGGGCAGGTAGACCAGCGCCGAGTAGTAGCGGCCGTACTCGTCCTGCCGCAGGTAGAGCCGCAGCCGGCGGCGCTCCTGGAGGTAGAGGACGGAGGTGACGATGGAGCGCAGCTCGTCGGCGGGGGTCTGGAACAGCTCGTCGCGCGGGTAGGTCTCCATGATCTGGAGCAGGTCGCGCCCGCCGTGGCTGTTGGGGGAGAAGCCGGTGGCGGCCAGCACCTCGGCCACCTTGCGCCGGATCACCGGGACGCGGCGCACGGACTCGGTGTAGGCGGCGGAGGAGAACAGGCCGAGGAAGCGGCGCTCGCCGACCACCTCGCCGTTCTCGTCGAACTTCTTGACGCCGATGTAGTCGAGGTAGCTGGGCCGGTGCACGGTGGCGCGGCTGTTGGCCTTGGTGAGGACCAGCAGCCGGTGCTCGCGGGCCTTGGCGCGGGCGTCGGCGGGCAGCCGCTCGAAGGACGGGGCGGACGGGTCGTCGCCGCGGTCGCCGGGGACGTTCCCGTCGGCGTCGGGGGTCTGGTGCGGGTCGGAGCGCAGGATGCCGAGGCCGGTGCCGGGGACGGCGGCCAGGGTGTCGTCGTCGACCAGGCGGTACTCGCGGTAGCCGAGGAAGGTGAAGGCGTCGGCGGACAGCCAGCGCAGCAGCTCGCAGGCCTCGTCGACCTCCTCCTGCGGCAGGTCGGAGGCGAGCGGCTCGAAGGGCAGCTCGTCGGCGATGCGGACCGCGGCGTCGCGCATCTTCTCCCAGTCCTCGACGGCCTCACGGACGTCGGAGAGCACGCGCTGCAGGTCGGCGGTGATCTGCTTGAGGTCCTCGCGGTCGGTCTCGCGGTCCATCTCGACGTGGATCCACGACTCGACGTGCGCGTCGTGCGGCAGGTCCGCGGTGTCGCCGGGGGCGGGGGTGTCGAGCACCTCCAGGAGCTTGCCGGTCAGGTCGCGGCGCACCACGAACTGCGGGTGGACCACGAGGTGGATGCCGCGGCCCTGGCGGGAGAGCTCGTTGGTCACCGAGTCGACCAGGAACGGCATGTCGTCGGTGACGACCTCGACCACGGAGTGGCTGCTGGTCCAGCCGTTCTCCTCGACGGTCGGGGTGTGCACGCGCACCGCCGCCGTGCCCTGCGGCCGGAGGCCGGCCAGCCGGTAGTGGGAGTAGGCCGCGCCCAGGACGTCGACCGGGTCGCGGTCGGTGAGGTCCTCGGGCGCCGTGTGCAGGTAGTAGCGCTGGAGGAACGACAGCACGGCGGCCCGGTCCGGGCTCCTTCCGCCGTCGTCCGTGGCCCCCGCCGGAAGGCGTCCCCCGGCCGGGCTGTTCTCAGCTACCCGGGCGGCCCTCTCGAGCAGCTCGGCCTTGGCTTCGTCCAGCTTGGTCTGCATTGTTCTCTGGCTCCTGTCGCGCGCCGTTGCGTGACGTTGAAGGGAAGTCGGCCGGTGCGGCCGTGATGCTTCCGGCAGCACGTCTCGACGCCGGGTGTCCGGTTCGTTCCGACGCTATGCCTGAAGGGGACACGCGCGTGGGGATTCCGGCCATGCGCGACAGCGATGTCGCGGCCCCCCTCGCCGTCCCGGCGGAGATGTCGGCGAGCGGCGCCCGGTCCCGGGTGTCCACCGGGTGCTCCGGGCGCGTCGCGAGGGCTGGAACGCCCGCGCCGGCTATCGCGCTGATCACGGCACAAGGCTATATGCCGGTGTGAGGGGGCCGTCATGAGCCGTATGTGTACAAAACAGGGGGTGGAACTTTGCCGGTCCGCACAGCGTCGCGGTGCTGTGCGGAGAGGTATGGGGGCGGGGCGCGCGCGGGGCGCGGGGTGGGATCTCAGTCGCGCGGGG
>NZ_JACADT010000017.1:0-24701 GCF_013421635.1 Streptomyces sp. UH6
GGCTCGGCGTCCGGCGCGGTCGGTGCCGTGGGGGGTGAACAGTGGGCTGGCCGAGGCGCGGCGTGCGCGTCGGGAGGGCCGGTGAGTCATCGCTGGCATGCCGTCGTTCGGGTGCGGGTGAGGTCGGTGGGGGTGGTTTTGCGTCTGACCGTGTGGCCTGCGGTGAGGTGGCGCTGGCAGATGGTGAGGACCGGCGGGCCTTCCGGGAGCCGCTCGGGCCGGCAGGCGGTGGAGTCCTGCGAGGCGGTGGGCAGGAGGTGGAAGGCGTCGTGGACCGCGGCGGTCGCCTGCCACAGCCTGGTGTGCGCGGTGGCGAGGTGCCGTCCGGCCGCCGGGTGCTGGGGGTGGGTGGTGTCGGCGAGCTGGTCGAGGAGCTGGTGGACGGCGGTGAGGTGCGCGTGGAGGGTGTCCAGGTGCGGGCGGTCCGCAGGTTCCGGCGCGTCCGGGGAGGCGTGGGTGGGGGTCCGGGCGTGGTGGCGGATGCCGGCGGTGGCCGCGCGGAGGTAGGGGTGCGCGTCGGCGGGGGACGGAAGAGGGGACAAGCGGGAGGCTTCCTTCTGCTGCCCTGACGGAGAGCGGGGCGGGGTCACAGGGCTGTGCGGGCGAGGGGGAGGGCGGCGAGGGTGAAGGCGTCGGGCTGCTGGTAGATCAGGCGGCGCAGGTCCACGCCGGCGGCGACGGCGGCGGTCTCGATCTGGGCGCAGGCGGTGTCGAGGAGGGCGTCGGTGTCGGCGGTGACGGTGATCAGTCCGGTGAGGGCGACGTCGGCGTGTCCGGCGATGAGCTGGTGTTCGCGCTGTTTGACGTCGGCGTACTCGACGGAGTCCTCTTCGTTCTCGACCTGGCCGCGCCGTGCGCGTTCGCTGGCGTCGGCGATGATCTGCGCCTTCTTGCGCCGCACGTCGCGCAGCGCGGATTCCAGGGCCTGGGGGACGTAGACGAGGGAGAGGCTGCGGCGGATGCCGGCGGTGAACATCAGCCCGTGCAGGAACCCGGCGCCCATCTCGATGCGCGGCCAGTTCTCCACCCAGTAGGTGGCGTGCCGGGCGGAGTCGGTGGCGATCCGGTCGTACTCCTCGACCTGGACGACGGGACCGGCGGCGGCCGGGTCCGCCTCGGCGCTTCCGCTGTCGGACCACTGCTGCAGTCCGGCGAGCGCCTTCGGGTCGTAGGCGGTGCGGATCACCGCGGCGATCTGGCGGGCGGTCAGCCAGCCGGTCACCGTGAGCCCGGCGCTGCGGGCGGCCTGGGCGACGGCGGCGGTCGTCTGTTCCATGACGGTGAACGCGCCCGGCAGGCCGCCGCCCGCCTGCCGGATCAGACGCCGGGCGGCCTTCAGATCGAGGGAGAGGGCGAGGTATGTCTCGTGGGGTGCGGCGGCGGGGCCTGCCGTGTCGACGAGTTCGCTGTAGATCTGCACCGCCACCGGCGCCTCGGGGCGTCCGTGGAGGTTCCAGTGGCGGGTGAGGGTGTCGCCGGAGTCGGGGACGGTACGTTCCAGGACCTGCACGGTGGCGATGTGGCCGCCGCGGGCGATGCCGGCCAGTGCACGTCCCCAGCCGGCCACGTTCTGGTTCTGGGTGGCCGGGTCGAGGAGGGCGAACGCGCGGCCGGTGACCCTGGCGACGGCGGTCAGCGTCTGCTGGTGCGGGTCCAGGACCGCCGCGGCCCCGTCGGGGGAGTCGCCGGGGGTGACGACCTTCAAGGAGGCGGCGGTCCCGGGCAGATGCAGGACGCCGTCCTGCCGGGGCCGGGAGACGGGGCGGGCCAGCCACAGGTGCTGCCCGGCGTTCCTGCGCAGCGCGTAGCGGGAGACGATCGGGGCCCAGTCGATCAGGGAGCGGCCGTCGCGCCGGATCGCTATCAGCGCCGTGATCGCCGCCCACAGCGGTGTCAGGACGATGGCGCCGATCAGGCCGGTGGTCATGACGGTCACCAGCAGCGTCCCCAACGCCATCGAGGCCAGGACAAGTTGGGGCAAGGACAGGCCGAGGAGGATGCCGCGCCGGGAGCGGTGGGGGAACTTCACGGTGACCGGAGCGACGGAGACTTCAGACATGGCGGCTCCGTAAGTTGTTTGGTGGCCCGGGAGCGGACAGCCGGTGGTGCCCGCTCCCGGGGGCAAGGATGGTCAGGGGCCGGTCGGTGACGGCGAGGACGGCGACGCACTGTCCGCCCCCGCGGACCGCGGACCGGATCCCGAGACCGCCGGCGTCGTCGTGGGCGGAGTGGAACGCCAGCCGCCCACCGGGCCTGGAGCAGCGCTCGCCGGTGCGGCGCTCCCCGCCTTGCCACCGGTCTCGGCCGTGCCGCTGGACGAGGCGGTGCCCGAGGCCCCGCTCTTGACCGGGGTGTCGGCGATGTCTCCGGGAAGGGGACTGGGGCCCTGGGGTGCTGCGGATCCGACGGATCCGGCACCGGCGGTGGCTCCGGCTGCCGCGCCGCCGCTGCCTGCGGTCGCCGCCGCGCCGGCCGCCTTCTTCGCGACGCGTTCCGTGTGCTGCTTCACGAGCTGGGCGCCGGCTCCGCCGGCCCGGTGCAGGCTCTCGGCGTCGGTGCTCTCGGCCGCCCAGTGGACGAACTTGAACGTCGCGTACGGGCAGAGCATCACGAGGAAGAGGATTACGGCGCCGGCGAGGACGTCAGCGAGGGCGCTGACGCCGTCCTTGGCCTCGGTGCGGCCCATCGCGGCGATGCCCAGGACGAAGACGATCGTCATCAGCAGCTTCGAGACGATGAGGGTGGCGGTGGCCTCGATCCATCCCTTGCGCCAGCGCCGCGCGGCCTCCCAGCCGCCTCCGGCCCCCGCGAAGGCTGCCAGGGTCACCAGGACGAGGATGCCGATCTTGCGGACCATCATCACGCACCAGTACAGCATCGCGCCGATCGCCGACCACAGCGTGGCGGTCGCCACGATCAGCCAGCCCAGCCCGCCGTGCGCGTTGAGCTGGGAGGCGTCGGCGATACGCCGCACGGCCGACTTCAGGTTCGTCCCGGAGGCTTCCATCAGTCCGGCGGACAGCGCGTCGACCACTTCGATCGCCACGGTCGTCAACGCGATTGCGCAGAAGGCGAACAGGACGCCGGAGGCGGTGCCGGTGAACGCCTGCCGCAGTGCCTGGCCGTCCCGTCGGACGGCCGCGCGCACCAGCTGCGCGCAGAACGTGCCGACCAGCGCGACCAGTGCGATGGGCAGGAGCGTCTCGTAGTTCTCCCGGAACCAGGGCGCGTTCAGGTCGACGCCGGTGGTGTTGTCGACCGCCTTGGTCACCATGTCCACGGCTGTCGCGGCGAACTCGGCGACGGATGCTGCCATCCAGTCACCCAGCGCGCTGCCCGGATCGGTGACGAAGTCGACGGCGTCACCGATGTCGCAGACCGTGTCCGCGACAGGAAGGTCACAAAAGGCCATGAGCGGCTGTCTCCTTCCTGGTCACTGGGCCACGCGCGGGGCGATAGCGACCAGCGAACAGTCCTGCGACGGGCGGCACTGCACGGCGAGCGTCACCGAGCGCGCCTCCGCGCCCTGGCCGCCGCTGGCCCAGGTGATCGTCTGCTTGCCGGTCACCGTCACGGCGTAGATGTACGCCTCGGTGATCGCCGAGGGATCCTCCGCCAGCGCCTGCTTGAACGCCGACGGATACCGAGCCTCGGTGACCTCGGAGGTCGCCCGCTGGTCCTGGTCGCTCATCCGTGCCCACAGGGCGGGGGTGGGCATCTGCCCGGAGATCGACGGCCAGTCCGCGTACTTGTCCTCGTCCGACATCCAGGACCGCATGGCGGCCAGTTGCTGCTGCTGGCTGGTGTTGCGGGTGTCGTAGGACCAGAGCATGAGTGCGGCGGCCCGGGCGAACGCGAGGGGATCGGAGATGTGCGGCGGTCCGGACGCTGTACTTGCCTCCGCGGGCGGTTCCTGGTCGCTGCTGCCGCTGGTTGGCGCGGACGAATGGCCCGACATAGAGGCGTCGTTGGGGTCCCTGGGGTCGTCGCGGGGTCCGGTGGTCAGCGCGATCACGGTGGTCACGGCGAGCAGCGCGACCAGCGCGAGTGCCGCCAGAGTGACGCGCCGGGGCGGCGTCCGGAAGGTGAAGGGGAGTCGCGGCATCGGCATCACTGCACCTGGGAGCCGAGGGCGGAGAAGAACGCGACGATGCCGTTGGCGGCGCCGAGACCGAGCGCGGCTCCTGCGGCGACGACGGCGCCCTTCTTCCCGTTCGCCTCGGCCTGGTGGCCACCGGTGTGGTGGCCCCAGGCCCAGACGCCCAGGGAGACGGCGAGCGCGCCGACGACGGCGATGATGCCGAACAGGTTGATGCTGCTGACCACGGTCTTCAGCACCGACAGGCCCGGCAGGCCGCCCTCCTTGGGGCTGACGCCCGGGTCGTAGGCGAGGAACAGGAGGTGTTCGGCGAGGGGTGACATGGGTATGGCGGAACTCCTTGCGTCCGGACCGCGCGGGACCGGAAGGGAACGGAATGAAGAGGGAGCGCGGGGATCAGACGACGCGGCGGGCGGCCAGGACGGTCCAGTCCTTCAGCGGGCTGATCAGGACCGGCCTGCCGGTGCGGGGGGCCTCGATCGCCAGGCCCTGGCCGAGGTAGATCCCGACGTGCTCGGGGCGCGCGGCGCTGCCGCGGCTGAAGAGCAAGTCGCCGGGCTGCAGGGCCTTCACCGGGACGGCTTTGCCCTCGTTGATCTGCGTGTAGGTGGTGCGGGTGAGGGTGATGCCGGCGTGGGCGTATGCCTGCTGGGTCAGCGAGCTGCAGTCGCAGCGGGCCATCGGGTCCGGGCCGTGAGGGTCGGTGCACGAGCCGCCCCACTGGTACATCGTGCCGAGCTGCCGCATCGCCCACACGATCGCCTTACGCGCCCGCGGGTCGGTGCCGGAGGGGATCGAGTACCCGTCCGGGATCGCACCCGCGGGGATGGGCCCGAACGCGGCACCGTCCTCCGGGCCGCACGACAGGCTCGAGGTTTCGTGTTCGGCGCTGTCGGTGTCCTCGCCCGCTGCGGGCAAGGTGGCGGCGATGGCTTGCTGTAGAGCGGTGGCGAGCGGTTCCCACTGGGCGTAGGCGTCCGGGTAGGCGGACCGCTGGACCGCCTGAGCGGCCTGGGTGACGGTCATCTGCTGCCAGCCGGAGACCTGGAGCAGGGCGGTGTAGAACCGCGTCGAGGCGTGGACAGGGTCGCGGATCTGGTCGGCGGTTCCCCAGCCCTGGGAGGGACGCTGCTGGAACAGGCCCAGCGAGTCGCGGTCCCCGTAGGTCAGGTTCCGCAGCCGCGATTCCTGCATGGCGGTCGCGAGCGCCACGACCTGCCCGCGGGGCGGGACGCCGAGGTTCACGCCGGTGGCGACGATGGTGCGGGCGTGGGGGATTTGCTCGTCCGGCAGGTCGAGGCCCTCGATCGGCTCGGCCGGAGTGTCCGCCCCGGCGAGGATCTTCTCGACCTGTTTGCGGATCTTGCCTGTGTCCGGGCCGGACAGGCAGGAGGAGTCGGACGCGGCGGAGGAGGTGACGGCCATGAGGACGACACCGCACAGGAGCAGCGGTGCCAGCACGACGGCCACGACGCCGACGGCCAGCGCCTTCAACCGGCGCGTTCCCTACGGTGGGCGGTGAGTTCGAGCGGGGTCGGATGGCGAGTCGTCACAACAAGAACCTTCTTGGACTGGGAGAGGGTGCGAGCGGCCTCGCCCCTGGGCGCGGTGAAGCGCCTTGGGCGGGCTGGCTCGGGAGGGCAGCAGGGAACGCTGCTGCCGCGGCGCGACGTGGTGGCGATGTGCCACGTCCGGGCATCGCGGACGGTCGTGCACCGCAGTGCGGGAGGCTTCCCCGGCTGCTGGGAGCAATACGGTAGGCCCGAATCGCCGGTCGACCAAATAGTTGCCTGGGAGGGGTCGGAATCCGACCCCTCCCGCTTGACTTTTTGGTCGACCGGCGATTCGCCTCTACAGTTCTCGCACTTCGTTCCTCGCCCACCCGGCGTGCGGCTGCGGGTTGTTGTTTGTGCTGCCCGAATACGAGCCCGCCGGACTTCTGTCGGTCGAGGAGCGCTGAATTCCCCCACACCTCACCCGAATACGGGGTACGCCCTTGCCTTTTTCCCTGCACCAGGGCGACGCGCTCACCGTCCTCGCTGAACTGCCGGACGACTGCGTCGACTCGGTCATCACCGACCCGCCCTACAACTCCGGCGGCCGTACCGCGAAGGAACGCACTTCTCGCGGCGCCCGCCAGAAGTACACCTCCGCCGACGCCGGCCATGACCTGCCGGACTTCGAGGGCGAGAACATGGACCAGCGGTCCTACGGCTTCTGGCTCACCCAGATCATGACCCAGGCCCATCGCCTCACCAGGACCGGCGG
Source organism: Streptomyces sp. UH6 (assembly GCF_013421635.1). Classification (NCBI taxonomy): domain Bacteria; kingdom Bacillati; phylum Actinomycetota; class Actinomycetes; order Kitasatosporales; family Streptomycetaceae; genus Streptomyces; species Streptomyces sp. UH6. The sequence continues at coordinate 6,368 of NZ_JACADT010000017.1, forward strand.
GACCGCGCTGCTGTTCACCGACTGGCGGCAGTTGCCCGTCACCACCGACGCCCTGCAGGCCGCGGGCTGGCTGTGGCGCGGAGTGCTGGCCTGGCACAAGCCGCAGGCCCGTCCGCAGAAGGGCCGCTTCACCCAGAACTGCGAGTTCGTCGTCTGGGGTTCCAAGGGCGCCATCGACGGCGACCAGCACCCCGTCTACCTCCCCGGCCTCTACTCGGCCTCCCAGCCGTCGGGGAAGAACCGGCGGCACATCACGCAGAAGCCCGTCGAGGTCATGCGCGAGCTGGTGAAGATCTGCCCCGAGCGCGGAACCGTGCTCGACTTCTGCGCCGGCTCCGGCTCCACCGGCGTCGCCGCCCTGCTGGAGGGCCGCGACTTCATCGGCGTGGAAAAGACCAAGCACTACGCCGCCGTGGCCCAGGAGCGCCTCGCCGAAAGTCTCCGGCAGACCCTCACCCAGGACGACTTCGACCTCACCGCGTAGCACCCGTACTCGACCGCACTACGCGCCCGGAGCATCCGTGTCGGTTGGCTCGGGCGCTTTCCCGTCGGCATTCCGCCGTTTCGTCTTCCGCGGCTTCAAGGAGGCCCAGCATTTCCACGCCCGAGTCCGAAGATCGCCGCGAACTCCCCGACGAGTCCGAGGAGTTTGCGCCGGTCCGCCTCCCCGAGGGGAACCTCGAGGAAATCGAGGCCAGCGTCCGCAAGCTGGTGGACCAGACCGCACGGCAGGCCCGCCAGCTCGACCACCTCGCCGCCGCCCCGCCGCCGTTCCCCTCCTTTGCGATGCCCGGGGTCGGCGGTCCGCTTGCGCCGCCCCCGCCGGAGCCTCGGCCGATCCTGGAGCTGGAGGGCGAGGAGTACGAGGACGAACTCGACGCGCTCACCGACTGGGTCGACGACTTCCTCATGCCCGTCTACGGCGCCGAGGTGACCACCGCCTCTCCCTGGTGCCCGCAGTGGCAGGAACACGATGTCGTCGTGGCGTGGCTGCATGCCCTGTGGCTCGCCTACCAGCAGCACAAGGAAGCCGACGCCGGGCTGAGCGGCATGCTGGTGTGGCACCGGGACTGCCTCCTGCACACCATGGCCGCCGTCCGCGCCCCCGGCGGACCCTTGTCGGCGTGCATGACCTCCCCCGACCGCCCCGCCCACCGCATCCTGCCCGGTCCGCCGCCCTCCACCCGGGCCGAGAAGGCCGCCACCCGCGAGGAGGCGGCGGAGGCACACGACGATGACTCCGAGGACAAGGAGTCCGACGGTCCGATCGAGCGTGCGCGGTGAGCGGGGGAGTGCCGGCCTTCGGCCTCAGCTTCGACCCCCGCGCCCTCACCGACCTGCTCCAAGCGCCCGGTGACATCCGCGACCTGGCCCTCCTGCAGCTGCAGGAAGTGGTCAACGCAGAACGCTTCGGCCGCGAGCTGACCGGTGACCTCTCCGGCTACCGCAAGCTCGTCATCGACTACCGCAAGGAATGGCGCCTCGTCTACACGGTGCGCCCCGCTCCGCCAACCAAGCACCTCAACAAGGAGGTTCACGTGGTGGCGGTGCGGCCCCGCGCCCGCAACGACATCTACGACACCGTCGGGCACCGGCTGGGCATGAAACGCCGCCCGGTGAGCTCGCGGACCCACGCCGCCCGCTCCCGCTCACCGCAGCTCATCCACCGCGTCACCCCGGCCGCCCTCGCGGCCGTCCCGCAGCGCTCGTCCGGTCCGGCCGTCCAGACCGCGGCCGCCCCCGGCCTACCCGCCCGACCCGCCGCAGCCACGCGGCGCCCCGCCCTGTGACCGAGGAGCCCTCCGCTTGATCGAACCCGACTACCGCCTGGACGGCTACGCGCCGGCCGACGCATGGATCAAGGGCGTCTTCCAGCAGGTCTTCGAGGCCGAGCTGCACACGCTTGCCGTCCTCGCCGAGCACCACACTCTCGACGGCGCCCACAGCTACTTCGTCCTCCACGACACCGCGGCCACCTGGGGGCCTCCGCACACGTCCCAGGTCCTCGCCCTGCACCTGCGCCGAGACATGGCCTCTTCGACGTACCGCTTCGCACACGAGCGGCTGCCGCTCGCCGCGATGGTCCAGTCCTGGCTCATCCAGCGCGGCTGCCCCGCAGACGCCGTCGCCCTGGGCCCGGACGTCGGCACCCAGCCGGCGGACGACACCACCCGCGCCCTGGAGCAACGTGTCCGCGGTGACGCCGGCCACTTCAGCTTCCTGGACAGCTTCACCCGCGACCACCCGTACGACGTGCTCACCCTTGTCGTGCTCCGCTCCCGCGACGCGTCCGATCCTGCCCGCATCCGAGTGCTGTGCGAGGAGGCCGACCTCAACGCGGGAACCCACACGCTGCGCGAAGGCGGCTTCAGTACGGTCGCCGACGCACTGGCCTGGTGCGACCAACGTCTTGCCGCGCTGGAGATGGACCTGCCACCGGTCGACCGGGCGACCTCACACGCGGGGCACGTCGCGAGCCCGCCGGCATCGCCCGCGAGAACCGTTCCAGGGCGCTCGCGATGACCGCGTGCGGGGCGGGGCCGGGCGGAAGATAGCCGACGATCGCCGGTTAGCCAAACCGGCGTATCCGCGGACTCTGGTCACAGCCGAACGGGGGCACTGCCCTCGGCGGCCATCCCGCCCATTTCCTCTTCGCTGTACGGAGGTTACGTCCGCATGCCCTTCCACCGACCACAGTCGCCCGCTGTCGCTGCCGGCGACACCGATGATGTCGTCGGGCTCCTCACCGAGCAGATCGAGCAGCGCTTCGAGATGAGCATGGGCGACCTCGCGGCGGCGGTCGCCGCAGCCCCGCAGGCCAATCCCGCCGCCACCGAGGTCGTGCACTGGCACCGGCTGCTCACCGAGTCCCAGGCCGAGCTGGCGCGGGCTGAGGACCAGCTGCTCGCAGCACTGGCCACCCAGCACGGCGAGGTCGACCAGCCGACGGTGGCTCTCGCCTACCGCGTCGACGAGGCGGTCACCGTCCGCGACGGACGCGCCATGACGGTCAGGTTCCTCCTCGACCCGGATGAGGCACTGAGGGAGAGGTTCGCCGCCCGACGCACCACCACCAACACCGACACCACTGGGGTGCGTCGTGGACCGGCGGTGCCCACCAGCCCGGCGGTCCCGGCCGCACCGGCGTCCGCCACCCGTCCGAGGGGCAGCCAGGTGAGCGTCCGCGACAAGCCGTGCAGCCAGGACCAGCGGCTGGAGTCCGTCTTCGGCTCCCCGATCGGCGCACTCTATGCCCAGGCGGTCGGCCCGGACGCCCCGCCGGCACTGGCCAGGGCCCTGGAGCTGCGGTCCTTCCTCGCCCTGGCCGAAGAACAGCTCGTCCGCATCCGGGACCGCGTCCACGCCACCACGGCACCGGACCGGAACCTGAACACCCTCTCGTCGGACGCCCTGCGCATGGACGCGTCCTGGAGGGAAGCCGCGCTGTCCGCCCGCAACGGCTACCTCTCCGCCCTGGAAAACCTCCTGCAGGTCATGCCGCCGCCCCCTGCGCCCGCTCCGGCCATCCGCACCACACAGCAGACCTTCAGCACGACCCCGCCACCGCCTGCCCCCTCCCACACGGGCCTCGTTCCCGCGCGCCGCTCATGAAAGCCGCCTCTTGGCCCACCCCACCTCCCTCGAGATCGCCGCGCAGATCGAGGAGCTGTACGGCGCGCCCCTGAGCGACCTTGAGGCCCTCGCGCGGCAGAGGCCGCCCGGCATGCTCTCCGCACTCCTCGACGGCTGCCACCGGCTGGCCCTCGCCGAGCAGAGCATCCGCCACACCCGTCACCGTCTCGTTGAACTCGTTTCTGCAGCGGCGCTGTTCGGGCCGGCGGAGGTCTCCCACCTCCTTGACGCCGCCCGCCGCCTCGCCGAATCGGTCGCCGTGCGCGACGCACAGGCCGCCACCACCGCAGCGGTCCTGAGCAGCCTCGGCCGTACCGACGCCCCCGCAACGCCAGGCGCCGACCTGCCGCTGCCTCCGCCCTCACCTGCCCCGCCCCTCCGCGCGTCCGTCCCGCACTGACGAACACCGCAGCCGTCCCTATGTCTGGAGCGCTCCCTGTTGAACACCACCGCTCTGCCTGCCGCCGACGAAGCCGACGTCGCCCGGGTCACCGAAGCCCTGCGGATGGTCACCCCGCGCTGGCACGCGCGGATCCTGCTCGCCCTGAACCAGCCGCCGCAGCGCTACACCGACATCGCGATCTCGCTCCCCTACCTGCAAAGCGGCCAGCTCCACCCGAAGCTGCGCGCCCTGTGCGACGCCGGGCTGGTCGAGCGCACCGAGCACTCCTCCCGCCACGTCACCTACGGCCTCACCGGTCGCGGGCAGCAGCTCCTCCCGGTCCTCCACATGCTCGGCGCCTGGGAGCACCAGCACTTCTCCGCCGTTGCGCTGCTGCCGCTGGTCGACCGCGTCGAGCGGGCTCTGGCACGGCTGTCGCGCCAGCAGACCCCCGCGATCCTGTGGGCGCTGCGACGCAGGCGGGAAGCGAGCGCCCGGTCCCTCGCCCACCTGGTCATCCCGGACGCGCACTGGGCGAACGTCTACACGCCGCTGCGGCGGCTCGCTGACGACGGGCTCGTCGTCAGCGCCGGCAAGGGACGCCCCTACCGCCTCTCACCCGCAGGGGAGGCGCTTTCCCCGGTCCTCGCCGCGCTGTCGGTGTGGGCCGCCGGACGCCCGATGACGGAGGCCGCGACCCACCGGCTCTGGGGCTGGGCCCAGCACCGCGCCGAGACCACGTTCAGCCCGCGCCCGTGGACGAGTCACCAGTCCCAGCTCCCGGCCCCTCCCGCCCGGCCCGGACCTCCCCGGGTGCCCACGGCCGCACGGCGGGCCCCGCACGCGGCCTGGCAGCACCACGACCTCTTCTCCCACCCCGCAACGCCCATGGCGCCCATGGCGCAGATGGCCGGAGCCACCCGATGACCCCCACCTCCACCACCGCCCTCACCCCGTGGGCCGTCCACACGGCCTTGGCCTACCGCCCCGTCATCCGCCTGGTCAGCGAGATCGCCGACCACGGAGCCATCCCGCACTACGCCCTCATAAGCACCCTGAGCGACCTCTCCCGCACCCAGATACGCCGCGCGGTCCGCCGGGCCGACAGCCTGCATCTCCTTCGGCGAACCCCCACCAGCAGCGCCCTGTCCCCCGCGGGAGAAGAACTCGCGGACGTCTACGAAGCCGTCGCCCGATGGGCCCGCCGGCACAACTACCCGGCACCGGTCTGGGACTTCGCCGATCGCGTCCACCTCGCTCTCGACCTCCTGATCGCAGAGCCCCGCCCCATAGTCGGTTATGCCTTCGCCGGCCACAACGCAGCGGAACGAATGCTGACCGACTGGATCGCCCATCACGCCCAGTCCATGGTCCCCGGCGGGCCGAGCGAGGGCCGTGCGTGAGCCGTAGCACCCTGCTGCGCCGGACCTACCTGCCCCGGGCCGCCGACGCCGCCGCGTTCGCGATGGGCACCTACGGCATCCCACTGCTTGTCCTGGCCACCACCGGCTCCGCGACGCTGACGGGTCTTGCCTTCGCTCTGGAGTGGATCCCGCGCCTGGCCGCCTTCCCACTGGCCGGAGCCCTCGTCGACCGCTACGGCACCGCCCGGATCTTCCAGGCGGCCTGCCTGACCCGGGCCGCCGTCGTCCTGGCCGCGGCAGTCGTTCTCACGAGCGTCGAACCCCACACCGTGGCGGCGACCACGGCCGTGATGTTGCTCGCCGCCGCGACCGGTGTGCTCACCGAGGTCAGCTACGTGGCGGTGGAGACCTCCGGCAACGCGGCGAGCCACGAACCAGGGCGCCGAGCACACCAAGTGCAGTCGGTGCTGCTGGGCATCGACCAGGTCGCCACACTCGCAGGCCCTGTTCTCGCCGGACTCCTCCTGGAGCACGCGGGCCCGCAGGCCATGCTCGGGACCTTGGCCGGCTTCTCCCTCCTCGCCGCCGCCCTCGGCCCACGCCAGGAGACCCGGGAAGAGACGAACGCGGCTGGGGGAAAGCGGAAGGGGCTGCGTGCGGGATGGGCGACCTTGCGGTCCTTGCCCGCCCTGGCCTGGCTGGTCGGCGGCCTGGTCGTCTCGAACACGGCTGTCGGCCTCCTCCAGGCGGCCGTTCCCGTCCTCGTGGTCACGGAGCTGGGCCACTCCAGCGCGGACGCCGGGGCGATCTGGTCGGTCGCGGCAGCCACCTCCCTGCTCGCCGTGACCGTCTGCCGACGGGCCATCGACCGCTGGGGCCTGTGGCCCGCCGGAGCCGCCTCCGCCGTCCTCGCCGCGACCGCGACCCTCGCCATTGCGACGGCCGACACCTACCGCGGCTATCTCCTGCTGATCGCCGTCCTCATGGCCGGCGAAGGCGGCCTGACCGTGGTCCTGCGCACCCTGCGCGCCCACCTGATCCCCAGCGAGACCTTCGCCAGCACCCTCGCCGTCACCATCCTGCTGCTCCTCATCCCCTTCCCCCTCGCCGGTCTGGTGGTCGCCGCCGTTCCGCCCGCGGACCTCCCGCACGCCGTCGCCGTGACCGCTGTGCTCCAGACCATCGGCCTTGCCGTCACCTTCGCCCGCCTGCGGACCCTGCGCGCCGTCCCGGCCGTCACGACCTGACCGCGCCCTTTCGCCCGAGTCGTAGGAGTCCACCCGCACCCATGCCCGCCACCACGTCCGTCCAGCGGTCCGACTACGCCCGGCCGACCATCAGCGAACAGTTCCACGCCTTCGACGCCGCCCACCCCTGGATCTACACCTCCCTCGAGCGGCTGGTCGCCCAGCGCCTCGCGGCAGGCGCCACCCGGGTCGGCATGAAGGCCCTCTTCGAGGTCCTGCGCTGGCGCCGCCCGCGAGGGATCACCGGCCTCAACAACAACTACACCGCCCTGTACGCCCGCCGGCTCATCGACGAGCACCCCGAGTGGGCCCCCGCGATCGAGATCCGACGCCGTCGCAGTCCCTGACCGCCGGTCTCACGCACCGTCGTCCGATTCTCTCCACCTTCTGGTTCTGGAGTTCCGCGCTTGTCCCACAGTCCTGTCGTCCTGCTCGTGGCCCCCACCGGCGCCGAATCCGAGGGCTACCGCGGCTACTGCCTGCGGTCCGTGGCCGCCGCCTACGACGTCGTCCTGATCACCCAGGAAGAGCCCTCCTGGGAAGTCCCCTACATCCGGGACTGCGTGGTCGTCCCCGACCCCACCGACCAGACCCAGCTCGACCAGGCCGGGCAGGCGCTCGCCGAACGCTGGAACCTGGCCGGGGCGCTCACTTGGACCGAGTGGTACCTCGTGCCCGTCGCCCGGCTCGCCCACCGCCTCGGACTGTCCGCCAACCCGGTGGAGGCCGTGCTTGCATGCCGTGACAAGGCCGCCGCCCGGCAGTTGTTCGACCGGCACCAGGTGCCCTCAGCGATCTCCTGCAGCGTCCGCAGCCTTGGGGAAGCCCAAGCCGCCGCCGAGCAGATCGGATTCCCGGTCGTCGTGAAGCCGGCCGCGCACGCCGCCAGCGTGGGCGTGGTCCGCGCCGACGACGCCGAACAGCTCACGACCGCGTACCGGCATGCCGCCGAGGCCGCCGCCCAGGGGAAGGAGAGCACCGACGTCCTGGTCGAGGAGTACCTCGACGGCCCGGAAATCTCCGTCGAATGCGTCACCCGGCACGGCAGCACCACGGTGGTCGCGGTCACCCGCAAGACCGTCGGCATGGCCCCGCACTTCGAGGAACTCGCCCACTGCGTCGACGCCGCCGACGAGCTGCGCGAGACCGTGGCGCCGGTGGCCCGGGCGGCGATCACCGCGCTGGGCGTCACCGACGGCGTCAGCCACATCGAGATGCGCCTCGTCGACGGACGCCCGCGCCTGATCGAAGTCAACGGACGCCTCGGCGGCGACATGATCGGGCACCTGGTCCGCCTCGCCACCGGCATCGACCTGACCCGCGCGGCGGCCGACATCGCCTGCGGACGCACCCCCGCCCTGACGCCCACCAGGTCCTCGGCCGCCGCGGTCAAGCTGCTGTACCCGACCACCTCGGGCACCGTCACCCGTCTGCGGTTCCACGGCACCCAGCCGTGGCTGGACACGGTGTACTTCCAGCGCCGTCCCGGCGATGAGGTGCTGCTGCCCGCCGACGGCGGCGACACCTTCACCGCCCGCATCGGCTACCTCGTCGCCACCGCGAGCACGGGCGCCCAGGCCGGCGATCGTGCCGAGGAGGCCGCCCGCGGACTCACCGTTCACGTGCGCCCGCGCACCGGCACCGTCCGGCGGGAGGCCGGCGCGTGAACCGCCCCACCCTCCTCGTCCGGCGCTGCCGCGTGCTGCTGACTGGCTACTACCTCGGCCTCGGCGTCGTGATGGCTGTCTGGGGCGCGCGGATGCCGTCGATCCAGAAGTCAGCCGACCTGTCCACCGCCCAGCTGTCGCTGGTGATGCTGGCCGCCGCGCTCGGCATGGTCGCCGGACTCCAGACAGGCGGGCGCCTCACCCGCCCCGACCGCGTTCCCCTCCTGCTGACCAGCGGGGCCGTCGGCCTGGCCGGCAGCCTCGCCGTCCTCGGCCAGTGCGACAGCCTGCCCACCCTCTCCGCCGTAGCCCTGCTCTTCGGCCTCACCCACGGGGTGCTGGACGTCGCCGTCAACACCGCGGCGGTCCGCTGCCAGAACGCCTACGGCCGGCCCATCATGTCCGGCCTGCACGCCTCCTACTCCATCGGAGCCCTCGCGGGCGCGGCCCTGGCCGCCGTCACCGCCCGCACCGCCCACAGCCTCCTCTTCCTCATCACCGGTCTCGCTCTCGCTGTCGCCGCGCTCGCCGCCATCCCCGGCGCGCGTTCCACGACCGGTGGGGAGGATCCGTCCAGCAGCGGGCGGGACGCCGATCAGCGCCTGCCCCGCGACAGGATCTGGCTGCTGGGAGCCCTGGCCGCGGCAACCCTGCTGGGCGAGGGAGCGGCAGCCGACTGGGCCGCCGTGCACCTCGACGGCCTGCACGCCTCCACCGCCCTGAGCGCCGCCGCGTACGCCTGCTACAGCGCCGCGATGGCCACCGGCCGCCTCACCGGCGACCGCCTCACCGCCGCCTTCGGCGCCCGCCTCGTCGTCCAGACCGGTGCTCTTCTGGCCGCCGCCGGCCTGGCCGCCGGAGTCCTCGTACCCACGACCGCGGTCGCGCTCGCCGGCTGGACCCTGTTCGGTCTCGGCTTGTCCCTCACCGTTCCCTGCCTGATCTCTGCCGCCGGTGCCGGTGGTCCCCAGGCCGTCGCGACCGTCTCCGTCACCGGCTACCTCGGCCTGCTCGCCGGCCCCGCCCTCATCGGCGCCATCGCCACCCTCACCAGCCTGCCCACCGCCCTGCTGCTGCCCGCCCTGCTTGCCGCCGCAGTCGCCTTCCTTTCCCGCCGAGCCCTGGAGCCCCACACCTCATGAAGCCCTCCAATCCGTCCGCTGTCGTCCTCGACTTCAACGGCGTCCTGGGCGTCCAGCCCACCGCAGCCATGTGGGAGAACCTGACGGCCACCGCCGGGTGGCCCGCCGACCAGAGCGACTACTTCAAGGCCGCCTTCTGGAACGCCCGCGACGCCTACGACGCCGGCACCATCACCGACGCGGAGTTTTGGACCACCGTCCTCGGCACCGAACCCACCCCGCGGCACCTCGACGAGCTGCGCGCCGCGGACACCGCCATGTGGACCCGCACCGACGACCGCGTCCTCGCCGTCCTCCGCCGCATCCGCGAGGCCGGCCTGCCCCTGGTCCTGCTGTCCAACGCGCCGAGCATGCTGGCTGACGCCCTCGACGACAGCTCCTGGCGCCGGGAGCTGTTCACCGAGGCCGTCTACTCCGCACGCCTCGGGCTGTGCAAGCCCGACCCCGCCGCCTACCAGCAGGCCCTCGCCGCGACCCGCACCGCACCCGAGCACGTCCTGTTCGTCGACGACCGCCTCGACAACTGCGCCACCGCCCGCGAACTCGGCATGCACGCCCTGCACTTCACCGGCGACGCGACCGAACTCGCTGCCGCCCTCGCCCTCTGAACACGCCCCGCAGCTCGCAAGGACCCGCGTGCCCCACCCCGAAGACCTCGACGGTGACGTCTACGTCTCCCCCCGGCACCTGGCCGGCTCCACGTACACCGGTGACCCCGCCCTCGAACCCCTCCGCGAGATCGGCTGGGACCTTCACCATGACGATCGCGGCAACGCCTACCTGAACGCTCCGGACGGCAAGGTCCGCCTGGGCTACCTGCCCGAAGGCGACGACGACGGACTCTGGCGGATCAACGCCTACCGCGACGCCTTCGCCCCACCCGCCTGGGGCGTCTGCTTCAACGACAGCTGCCCCACCGAATTCGTCACCGCCTTCACCACCACCCTGGCCAAGCTGTACCAGCAGGGTCCGGAGAGCTACCTCGCCCGGCCGCTCATCGGGAGCAGGGATCAAGATCCCTTCCTCGGCGTGGTTCCGCTGCTGCGCCGCGGCTGGGTGATCGACCGGCCCCGCTGGGGCGTCTTCGCCGTCGACTCACCCGACGGCCTCGCCCACCTCGAATACACCACCGGCGACCTCGACCCGGGAATTGAAGTCACCAGCCGCACCGCCCGCTGGCACCTGTGGGCGGGCACCTCGGTGAACCACCCCTACTGGTACGCCACCGCCAGCACCGACACCCCCGTCCCGCTGCTCGCGGCCGTCACGGACAGCGTCTCCGACCCGGCTCCCGTCCTGCGCTGGCAGAACGAGCGCTCCAGCTATCAGGCCACGGCCCACGTCACCCCGATTGTGCCACCCGGACCGCGCGTCCCCACCCCGCTCGAGGCAGCCCGGTCCGCCCGCCGCCGGCCCGCAGCGCCGGCCACCTCCAGCGTTCCCCGCTGGACCACCAGCACCAGCCGACGGGCCCTTCCCGGCCCGCGGCACTGAGATCGCCCGGCCCCCTGACGAGAGGTGCCTCCATGGCCATGCACGCCCAGACCTTCTTCCTCGACCATTTGCGGCTGCCGTTCCGTGACGCCGTCATCGTCGGCAGCTCGTTTTACGCGGTACCCGAATCCGACTCACCCCTCCGGCTCCGGATCACCTTCGCCCGCACCATATGCGCCGACGAGTACGAGGGCCTCCGCCTGACCGTCCTCCACACCGACCGGGGCGAACTCGACGCCGTCACCCTCCGCTTCGAAGACCACCACACCTTCGACCACCGTGACGCGTCCCGGGGCCGCCGCCCCAACGAATCCGGCTACGCCACCATCAGGGAATTCCGCGACAGCCCGGACTGGGTTCCCTGGAAGGGCGCCCATACCAACCGTCTCCGAGACGCCATCGAGCAGTACGCCACCGTCTGGTTCCCTGCCACAAAGGCGACTACCGCCCCCTCCCCAACGGCACACCGCGCTACGGCCCCACCGCCGACGCCACCTGTCTCCGGCCGCGCCCGTTGACCTCCACTAGGCCCGAATCAAAGGAACCCCGCCCCTTGCACAGCCTGAACACTGGCCGCCTCCCGCTCGCCATGGCCCTGGCAGTGACCGGCTCCCTCGCCCTCACCCCCACGGCCTCCGCCGAAGCGATCAACCCCGCTCCCAACTCTGCCGCCTCGGCCAGCCCTGACGAGAAGACGACCTTGGGAAGCGTCCACATCACCAAGGAAGACCCCGCCGGCACCCGCCTCGCCGGCACTGCCTTCCTCCTCCTCGACGCCACCGGCCAGGAGGCCGCCAGCGGAACAACCGACGCACAGGGCCAGCTCACCCTGGCCGAACTCCCAGCAGGCGTGTACCGCCTCCGGGAGACCTCCTCGGGCAGCCCTCTGCACGACACCGTCCCCGATCAGGACGTCATCATCACCCCCGGCGGCACCACCCGCCTCACGATCGTCGCCCCGTTCAAGCAAGCCCATCTCCTTCTCCAGGTGAAGGACGACAAGACCGGCAAGCTCCTGTCCGGTGCCCGCGTCAACATCGGCTCCTCCGGCACCACCCTGCTCACACTCACCACCGGGCCCAGGGGAACAGCCTCCGGCGACCTGCCGATCACCAGCCTCACCACCCGCTTCTGGGCCAAGCAGGTCAAGGCCCCCGCTGGCTACCAGCTCCCCAAGATCAGTAAAAACTTCACCGCCGGCCCGGCAGCCCAGGTCAGTGTTACCTTCTCCGACTCCAAGATCCCGGCCCGGCCGCAGCCGCCGACAGGGGGCAACCCTTCATCCGAACCGACCGACACGGTCACCAACGGCAAGGACACGGACAGCGTGGCGCTGGACAGCGGGCGGAGCTCTGGCCAGCCGGAGAGCAGCCCTGCCCCGGCGGGCAGCGCACCCGAGGCCGGTACGAAGGCGGCTCCGAGAGGCACCCTCGCCCACACCGGCGCCGACCGTAGCCGCTGGCTTCTCGGCGGAGCCACCGGCCTGCTTGTCGCAGGAGCCGGAGCGATCTTGGCCGCACGCCGCCGAAGGCCGCACGACGCTGCCTAGGCGGTTTCGTCACGGAACGCTTCAGCCGTCTGCGGACAGCCAGGAGGCTCGGCTGACCCGCACGTATCCTGCGGTCCGGTCCGCCTCCACCCCGTAACCGGCCTGGGTGAGGATCTCCTGGAGGGCTCGCTGCAGAGCGCTGCGGATGCCCTCGTAGGAGGCATCCGTTCTGCCCGCGGGGTCCAGCTCGTCCGCCGGCACCCAGCTCACGATCACCGCGTCCTGCTCCCGGCCAACCCTTAAGCCCGTCGCCTGCCCGGCGCTCGCCGACGCGATGTCGAAGCCGGCGCGGGCCAGCGTCTGGCAGACATCGGCGAACAGCGTCTGCGGAACTCCATCATCAGTCACGCACGAAACCTACACAGCCGATTCGCCGGAGCCGTAGGCAGCGCCGAAACCTCCTCGCCGCGGCGCGGACGAACAGCGCCTCCCAGACGTTTCGCAGCGCGATCAGATCCCGGTCACCGTTGTCGAGGAAGAAGAACCGCTCCAGCCCATTCGGACAAGCGCCCTAACATGATCGGCCGACGCCACATCTGAGACGGCAAGCACCTTCGCGGGGCAACGGGCGCCCGCAAGTCGGGAACCCCTGCGCCGCGTACAGCCTGGCATCAGATCCGAAGGAAGAGGGGCCTCTTGATGAGCTGCCGGGTGGACGCGGCACCCAGGAGACGGTCCTCCACTGGGTCAGCTGCCGGCGGCTCGATCAACACATGATGGCCACGCGCCCGTGTCGGGAGCGTGGCCATTCCTCGTTGCATTCCGATGCCGGTCAGTTGTCGGCGTACACCGTGAAACAGGGGTGTTCGGGCTGGCAGGCGGTCCGCATACGCTGCAGGACATGCCGTACGAAGTTCGCGACGCCACTGCCGAAGACCTTCCTGCCATCAACGCGATCGGCCGTGCCTACTCCCACCTCGGGGGCTGGGAGATCAATGATGCTGGTGGATCGCTACCTCTGCATGATGCCGAGTGTGTTTTGACCTGCGTGAGTGACGGACGGGTCCGTGGTTGGCTGTACGCGAACCTTCCGGGGAGCGGCCAGATTGTCATCGAGCGTGTGGTGACCGATGGTGAGTACAGGAGGCGTGGAGTGGGAACCGCGCTCATCAACGAGCTGGCTCGGCGATACGAGGACCGCTGTCTCGTTGCTGGCGTCGATCCTGACGATCGACCGTTCTATGCCGTGAACGGGTTTCTTGCTGCCGACGACCTCTTGGACCCGATGGTGCGGCCAGCCGTCACTACACGGACGTGCTGCTCGTTCCGTCCGAATGCCTCGGATCCTCACCCGGTCTATCAGCAGCTGCTTCCCGCGCACCAGGGACCGGCCCGTGCCTCGGAGGACGAACCCGGCGACCGCGTCGAGTGATCCGGTTCTGCTTCGAAAAGATCATGGCGTTGTGGCAGTTCGCCGGGGGCAGACAGGAAAGATCGACGAAGGACTGGCCAACGCCGGTGCACGCATGTCAACGTGGACGACCTCCTTAAAACCCAAGGTCAGCGAGGTGAACCCGTGACCGTGGCTTCCGCGAACACTGGATTCTCCACCACCGTCCGTGCCCTACGGCTGCGCCACTGGCAGCTCGGCCCCGGGCAGTCCCCCGTTGTCCTGCAGCAGTTCACCACCGAGGACTTCAACCTGGTGGTCGACGACCGCGCGGACGTGCACATCAACTCGAAGGACGGCCGTTTCTACCTTGGCTGGTTCCCCGGCGGCCGCCCCGGAACGGACGGAGAGGGCTGGAAGATCTCGGTCACCGGCACCGCGACGGAGCCCGGCTACAGCATGTCCTTCGGCACCCAGACGCCGGCCGATGTCGTCGCCGCCGCGGTGGCGGGCGTGCTGAGCACCAGCCGCCCCTTGTAGAAGTCTGACTGCCGTCGCTCCGGCACGTCCCACACGCATGTGTTCCCCAGCCCTTGGAGGCGCCCTGAACCCGAACTCGCCCCTCGACCGGCCTTCTCCCCATGGAGCTCTGCCCGCGTACTGGGTGGGCCCTCGTCACCTTGCCGGCGACGACGGACAGCTCTACGACACCGTCGCCGACGCCCTGACCGGCCTCGGATGGACGGCATTGACCATCGTCCGCGGCATCCACCAGGAGCCGGAGACGGCCGACGTGATCGAGGAGCGGCCGGTGCTGCGCAGCACCGTCCTGCACGTCAGTCCCGATGGTCTTCGGTGGGCGCAGTGGATGCTGGCGGACGAGCCGTTCCACCTCGGCGGACTGCCGATCGCATGGCAGGTCTGCGCCCGCGAGGACGCGAGCGACATGACCGCACGATGGTCCGCCTACTTCACGCCCGGCCTGCCGGGAGAGGCTGTGACGGACTTCCTCCTCGCCCTCGACGCCCGCCGGGGCTCGGCCACCTTCTTCGAGGGGCCCGAGCAGGTCGTGGCGTCGGTCACCGGCAACGGCTGGTTCCGGGACTTCGACCAGCCCGCCGCCGGGGCGACCGACCCCACGTTCACGTCGCACCTCTCCTTCGGGGAGGTACCGCCGCTGATCCAGAACGGCGATCCGGCGGCGCTGACCGTCGGGCCGCAGGAGGCGGGGCCGGCGGGATGGCAGGCGTGGTCCCAGACCGGGCCGGATGCCCCCTACCTGTGGGCGGCCAGCTTCAGCGCCGGGGTGCCGGCCAGCCTGGTCGCCGCGTTCACGTCCTCCCTCAGTTCTCCGGCACCGGTGCTGCGCCGGGTGCTGCCCGAAAGCACGAAGGACCGACTCCTCCGCGCCCCGGCCTGACCGGGGAAGAAGCCTTGAAACGGAGCCCGGCCGCGCGGTGTGCGCGGCCGGGCTCCGTCGTGTCGTGGCGGGTCGATCAGCGGCCGAGGCGGTTCTCCTGACCCTGCTCGCGGCGCGGCGCGCGTGCACTGGTCTGGGTGGAGGTGCGCTTTCGGGCCGGCAGGGGTGCGTCGGCGGGGAGGTCTGCGCTTCTGCGCAGGCGCCAGACGAGGACGTCGCTGAGGGATTCCGCGCTGTCCAGTTCGCGTTGGCGGGCGGCGTCGGTGAGGAGTTCTGCGGGGGAGTGGCCGGCGTTCTCGGCGTCGGCGAGGGTGGCGGCGAGGGCGTGCCAGCCGGGCTCGGCCAGGATGCGCTCGGCGTTCTCCGGGAGCACGGTCTGCAGCAGGAGGGCCTGCCGTCGTAGGACGGTGCGGCCGAGGAGGCGGCCTCGCCGGTGGTGCGCGGCGAGCGGGGGTGCGGCGGCGGTCTGGTAGGCGGCGCGCAGGTGTTCGGCCGCCTGGTGGGCGGCTGCGGCCTGCTGGGCGTGGTTCTTCCGGGCGTGCCAGTGCGCCGCGGCGGTGACGAGGAAGAACAGCATGTCGATGGCCATGGCGGTGGTCGCGCCGTCCTCGCCTCGGCCGAGGGCCGGTCCGCCGTGGACGAGGTCGCGGGCGGCCTGCCGCAGGGCCCGGTCGTGGCCGCGAGCGGCACGTACGTGGGACCGGGTCGCTCGCTCGAACGCCCAGGCCGCCTCTCGTAGTTCACGGCGGGTGTGGGCGGCGGACGACGCCGCCAGCGCGTCGAGGACCTCACCGGTCGCCGAGATGTGCGCGGCGGCCACCGAGTCGTCCGCGATCTCCAGGACGAGGAGGGCCTGCCAGGCGGCATCGGCGGACCGGCGCCGCGCGGCAGCCGGAGCGGCAGAGCCGCTCGCCGCCGTCGGGGAGGCGTCGTTCACCGTCTCCGGGACGGAGGCGCTCTCACCGGTCCAGCGCTCCCGGATCCGCGGCAGGGAGAGATCCGGTGCCAGGCGCGCTCCCGGATAGAAGACCGGGTCGCCGTCCTTGTTCCGGTCGTCCGGGAGGGCCACCTTGTAGCCCAGGAGATCTCCGGAGGGCGCGACGCGCTTGCGGATCAGCAGACCCGCCGCGGCGAGACGGTCGAAGAACTCCACCTCGCCGGCAGCGCCGGCAACCGCCTGGCGGACCGTCTCCCGCAGCTCCTCGCGCGCGG
The DNA here is from genome assembly GCF_013421635.1 of Streptomyces sp. UH6. NCBI lineage: Bacteria > Bacillati > Actinomycetota > Actinomycetes > Kitasatosporales > Streptomycetaceae > Streptomyces > Streptomyces sp. UH6. Next base: position 22,808 of record NZ_JACADT010000017.1, read on the forward strand.
TGCGCTCGCGGCCCTGGCGCTCCGCCTTGTGCCGCTCGGCGCTGGTCGGGCGCTTCGCGCCGGTTCCGTCACCCTTGTTCAGGCGGCGCAGACCGAGTTCCACTTCGAGGGCGCGGGCCTGCGCCTGGACGCGGGCGGCGTCGTGATCGAGATCGGGCTTGTACCCGTCCTCGCGCATGAGGGTGGCGACGATGTGGATGTGGTCGTCGGCGTGCCGGACGGCGACCCATCGGCAGCCCGCGCCCTGCTCCGGGTCGTCGATGCCGGCGGCGGCGACCATGCAGCGGGCGACATCGCCCCATTCCGCGTCGGTAAGGATCCTGTCGGTGGGGCCGTTGCGTACCGACAGGTGCCACACGTGCTTCTTCGCTCTCTGCCTCTCGTCGAGCAGGGCGAGAGGCTGGTCGAGGAGCTGCTGGAGTAGCTGGTACGTGGCCTTCGGGTCGCGGCCGGGGTCGGGCGCGTTGTGGTCCCACGACGCCACGAGGTGCGGGTCGACGTGTTCCTCGGCCTTGCCTGGCCCGTAGAGGTAGTAGAGCAGTCCGATGGTGCGTGTTCCGCGCTTGTGAATCTTGGGGACCATGACGGTGCCCTAGTGCCGCTGGAGGAGCTGATCGGCGACGGCTTGGACGCGGTCGGTGGCCCTCCGTACTGCGGCCAGCACGGCGTCGATGTGGGTGCCTGCAGGCCGGTCGCCGGAGTTGATGGCCCTGGCGATCTGGTTGAGGTTGTTGCCGGCCTGGCCGAGGTTGCGACGGGCGGCGAACATCTCGGAGATCAGCTCCCGCTCGCCGGCGATGGCGCCTGCGGCGCGCTCCGGGTCACGGGCTGCGGCGAGCGCGCTGCGGGCGAGGAAGGCGGGCAAATTCGTACCGGATGCCGTGGCGGCCACAGTGAGGCGGTGCTTCTCGTCGTCGTTGAGACGGACGCTGCACACGTAGCTGCGCTTGGCCGCGGCGGGCTTCGGCGAGCGCTTGCGCGACGCGTTCTTCGTGGAGCGACGCGGGCGTCGGCGAAGGGACGTATTTCCTGGCTGCGATCCGCCCTCGGTCGCAGCCTCCTGGTCCAGCACCCCCCGGTGCTGGACCACTCCCGCCACCCCCGGGGCGGGACCGGCCAAGTCGCTCTGCCCCAACGGGGAAGAGTGACTTGGCCGATAACTTGCTCGCGCTGGGACCGAGTTGCTGGTCGGCAGGCGGTCCGGCGTGGTGCCGGTGTTGTCCGGGGTCGTCACGTGGTGGATCTCCTCTGGTGCCGCTACGGGGTGGCCCCCGGTGGCCGGGCAGTGGGCCGGCCACCAGGGGGATGGGACTGAAGTGGGCGGACTGGGTACGAAGGTCAGCCGCACTCAAGGCAGCGCTCGACGTGCCCGACCAGGGCCCGGGACATGCGCTGTTTCAGGCTTAGGGCCTGCGTGGCGCTGGTCTTGGCCGCTGGAGTGTCCGCGTGCCGCTGGGAGTGAGCGCTCAGACAGGCGATGTCGCGCTCGAATCCGGCCCGGATCCTGGTGAAGCGCGGGCAGGGCTTCATCGGCTGCTCCTTGATGTCGTGCTGTCCGCCATCGGCCTGCGCAGTTGCTGGAGTACGAGGCTGAGGCGGTCGTTCCGTCCGCCGGAGAGGTTCTCGCGGCGGAGAATCTCCCGGAGCTGGACCCGGGTGATCGCCTCGTTGCCGTCCCGTTCAAGCAGCTCCTGCACGTGAGGCCGCACCTGCTCGGTGAGCTCTTCCACGGTCGCCATCACCTTGGGAGAGGGACGTTGCCCGCGTGCAGCGCGGGATCGTCCGCTGCGGTTACCGGCCTTCGACTTGGGGACCGGCTTCCTCGGCAGCGGGACCGGTCCCCGGTCCCCGGTGGGTTCGGTCCCCGGGTTGGTGCGGGTCGGTCCCCGGTCCC
>NZ_JACADT010000170.1:0-8312 GCF_013421635.1 Streptomyces sp. UH6
CTCCGCGGCGTGCCGGGCGATGTCCCTGCCGACCTGGTAGCCGAAGACCATCGCCGGGCCGATGTTGGCCCCGTATCCCGGGTAGCCGCCGCCGAAGACGCTGACGGCCGCGGTGCCGACGGCGTAGAGGCCGGGCACCGCCTCGCCCTCCGAGGTGACGACCTCCGAGCGGCCGTTCACCGCCAGCCCGGCGTAGGTGCCCAGGTCGCCCATCTGGATCTTCACGGCGTAGTAGGGCGCCTTGTCGATGGGGGCGAGGTTCGGGTTGGGCTTGTGCTCCATGTCGCCCTTGAAGTGGTGGAACCAGTTCGAACCACGCTGGAACCTCCCGTCCCGCCCCTCGGCCGCGTCGGCGTTGAACTCGGCCAGGGTGCGCTCCAGCGCGGCGGGCGGCACGTCGATCCTGTCGGCCAGGTCCTGCACGGAGGAGCCCTCGACGAGGTAACCGACCTTCTTGTAGTACCAGGTGGGGAGCGGCCAGGGCTTGGCGTAGCCGATGCCGTAGGTGCGCATGGCCTTCCGGTCGGCGACGATCCAGCCGAAGGTGTCGCGTTCGCCCGCGTCCTCCTTGATCATCTCCACACCGAAGTCGTGGTAGGAGAACGACTCGTTGGCGAACCGCTCGCCCTTGCGGTTGACCGCGATCAGGCCGGGGAGGCCGAACGCGCGCAGGTGCGGGAAGACGCGGTCCTGCCCGCGCAGGTTCTTCCAGACCGTGACCGGGCCCCAGGACGCCGGCTGGTGCGGCCGGGTGTCGAGCACACCGCCGTGCCGCTCGGCCAGGAAGTAGCTGTCGCCCTGGTGGCCGATGGTGGGCGTGAAGTGGTCGTCGCCCCGCGGGTCGTGCCGGAAGGTCCGGGTGCGCAGCATGGCGTTGCCGGAGAAGCCGCCGGCCGCCAGGACCACGCCGTACCTGGCGCGCACGACACCCGGACGCGCGCCGGTGAGCACGGCGCCGTTCACCACGCCGTCGTCGCCCTTGAGGATCTCGGTGACCTTGGCGTCGGTCCACAGGGGGATGCCCAGGTCGCCGGCGCTCGCCAGCATGCGGGTCATCAGCGCGTTGCCGTTGGTGCGGGTGAACGCCCGGCGGAACAGCAGCCGTTCCACCCAGGTCCTGATCACCCGCCGCTGGACGTAGAGGAACGCCTTGAGGGAACGGTTCGCCTTGAGGAACGTGGCGATGTCCGGTCCGATCTCCGGCATGTAGCCGAACACGGTGTACGTGTACAGGTAGGGCTGGACCCGCAGCCGGTTCTTCCCGAGCATCCGGCCGCCGGCCCTGCTCACCGTCAGGGCCCGGCCCGACTTCCGCGCGCCCGGGGTGTCCATCTGGTAGTCCGGCGCCGTCTGCGGGTAGTGGAACTCGACGCCGGCCTCGTTCTCGAAGAAGTCCAGCGCCTCGGGCACCAGGTCCAGGAAGGACCCGACCGCCTCCGGGTCGTAGGAGTCGCCCGCCAGCGCCCTGATGTAGGTCTCGGCCTCCTCCCGGGTGTCGCCCTCGGCGACGCCCTGCCGGTTGCCGGGGACCCACAGCCAGCCGCCGGAGACGGCGGTGGTGCCGCCCAGGTACGGCTCCTTGTCGACGACCAGCACGTCCAGGCCCTGCTGCTTCGCCTTCAGCGCGGCCGAGACCCCGGCGGCGCCGGAGCCGATGACGAGCACGTCGCACTCGTAGGTCTGCTTGCTCATGTCAGTCCACCTTCTCTCGGGTACGGGTGTGACTCGGGTGCGGAGTTCAGTGGGCGGTGTAGCCGCCGTCGACCACGAGCTCGGTGCCCGTGGTGAACGACGACTCGTCGGAGGCGAGGTACAGCACCGCGTAGGCGATCTCCTCGGGTGCGCCCTGGCGGGCGATCGGGTTTCCCGAGACCAGCTGCCGGTAGTACTCCTCGGCGCCCAGCGGGCTCCGCTCGGCGGAGGAGCGGCTCATCCTGGTGGCCATGGAGCCGGGGTGGACGGAGTTGACGCGGATCCCGTGCGGCCCGTAGACGACGGCGTCCGCCTTGGTCAGCAGCCGGACCGCGCCCTTGGAGGCGTGGTAGAGCGGCACGTTGCCGCCGCCCGTGAGGCCGTGGATCGAGGAGAAGTTCACGATGCTGCCGCCGCCTCGCTCGATCATGGACGGCACGACGTACTTGGTCGTCAGCCAGGTGCCCTTGACGTTGACGCCGAAGACGGCGTCGAACTCGTCCTCGGTCGACTCGTGCGACGGGGCCGGACGTCCCAGGATCCCGGCCGCGTTGACCAGGACGTCGGGTGCGCCGAACCGCTCGGTCACCTGCCGCACCGTGCTCGCGACCTGGGCCGCGTCGGTGATGTCCAGCGTCCAGTCGGCCACGGCGTCGGTGCCCCAGTTCTCGGCGGGCGCCGCCCGGTCCAGATTGGCGACCGTGGCGCCGTGCGCGTGGAGCATGCGGACGACGGCGGCACCCAGGTCGCCGCTGCCTCCGGTGACGATCGCGACCTTTCCGGCGACCCGTCCCGTGCGCGGCCGATCAGCGTGCATGTGGTGCTCCTTCGCTCGGTGGTCCCCGTGACCGGATGCGTGGGGGACGGCGTTCGCCGAAGCCGGTGGCGGCCGCGCCGCGAGGCGGCGTCGTGGGGGCTCACCGGGAGGGGCGGCGCGGCCGCCGGACCGTCCCGGTCCGGCGGTGCGCCCAGCGTGCAGCGCGGCCGGCGCGGCCCACAACGCGCCTTCCACTCAATGGGAACGTGGCTTCGGGCCGTAACTGCGGAGCACGTCGGCGCCCGGGTCGCGGGCGCCCATGGAGCGTGAGATGCCACGGCTCGCCGCCAGCAGCGCGGGGACCAGCGTGCGGGGATTCGGCTCCGAGGAGGGGATCACCACCGACAGCGCGGCCACCACGTCGCCGTCGCCGTCCCGGACCGGGGCGGCGACGCCCGTACCCGCCCGGCTGATCATCTGTGACGCGACGACGAAGCCCTCGCGCCGCACCTGCGCCAGCAGGGAGCGGAGCCTGGCCGGATCGGAGACCGTCCCGGCGGTGTACCGCTCCAGGGGGCGCGACAGGACGTCCTCCTGGAGCTCGGACGGGCTGTGCGCGAGCAGGACCAGTCCCGCGGAGGTCGCGTGGACGGGGAGCCGGCCGGCGATCCTGGTGATGTTGCGGACGGCGCCCCGCGCGGACAGGCGCTCGAGGTAGAGCACGTCGGTGCCCTCCAGCACCCCGATCTGGGTGTGCTGTTTCACCACCGCCTGAAGGTCCTCCATGAAGGGCATCGCCGCCTCCCGCAGGCCGAGGGCGCGCGACGAACGGGACGCCAGCTCCCACAGCTGGTACCCCATGCGCACGCGTCGTCCGTCGGCGCGGTCGAGCGCGCCGAGCGCGACGAGTTCGTTGACCATCCGGTGGGCCGTCGCCACGGGGAGGCCGGCGTTCCGGGCGATCTCGGAGACGGTGAGGGTGGGGGAGCCGGCCGTGAACAGCCGCAGGATCCGCATCGCGCGCGTGAGGACCGACTCGCCGGAGTCCGACCTGGCCATGGACGATCACCTTCTGTTCCCGGTTCCTGTTCTCCCCGTGTGTACCCGACCGCGGCCGCGCCGGCGGACGCGGGACCCTCAAGGCGGCGGGTGCCCGGGCACCGCGGACCCGGCGTCCGCGGTGCCCGGACCGGCGGGCACGGGCCGGTCAGAACTCTCCGGCGAGGCGCCCGAGCACGGGCGTCCACTCCCGTGCGGTGACGTCGGCGACCAGCCCGCGCAGCCGGAACGGATCGTCCTCGGTGTGCGCGAGCGCCTGCTCGCGGGACCCGGCGCGGATCAGCAGCAGGGCGCCGGGCGATTCCCCGGCGCCGAACGGCCCGGAGCAGAGGTTGATCCCCTGATCGCCGAGCCTGCCCAGGAACTCCTTGTGGGCGGGGCGGTGCTCGTCACGTCGTGCGGTGTCGTCGGTGTAGGCGTAGGTGACCGCGAAGACCGGCATGCCGGTTCCTTTCGTACGGGGTGGGGGTGGGGCCGCGCCGTCGGGCTCGGTCAGCGGCGCGGAGCCGGCTTCCCGAGCTCGGCCAGGGGGACCTTGTGGGTCTCGCGCGCCACCAGGACGGCGAGCGCGGACACCGCGCCGCACACGGCGGCGAAGACCGCGACCGGGACCCAGGCGTCGACGCCGTCCCCCATCACCGCGAAGCCGATGGCGGGGGCGAAACCGGCCAGCAGGAAGCCGAACTGACTGCCGGTCGCGAAGCCGGAGTAGCGGACGCGGGCGGCGAAGAGCTCGGAGAAGTAGGCGGGCCACAGGCCGTTCATGCCCGAGTAGGCGATGCCGTTGAGCAGCACGGCGAACACGAACACCAGCAGGACGTCGCCCGTCGAGATCGCCCAGAAGTACCCGCACACCAGGACCGAGCAGCTGACGGCCGACATGATCCACACGGGGCGCCGCCCGACCCGGTCGGAGAGCGCGGCCACCGCGGGCACCACCACCACCGCCACCGCGTTGGCGACCACGGACACCCACAGCATGGTCTCCCGCTCCAGCCCGGCCTCCTCCGAGGTGGCGTACGCCAGGCCGAACACCATGAAGACGGTCTGGAACACCGCGAAGAGCGAGGCGAACAGGACCTTGAGCACATCGGCCCACTGGGTGCGGAAGAGGACCGCCAGGGGGAGGGGCGCGAGGTCGTCCTCGGCCGCCTCCGCCTCGAACACGGGGGTCTCGTCCAGCCGCCGGCGGACGACGTAGGCGAGCACGATCATGACGATGCTGAACCAGAACGGCACCCGCCAGCCCCATGACATCAGCTGGTCCTCCGGGAGGGCCGCCACCGGGATGAACACGAAGTTGGCCAGCACGATCCCGGCCATCGTGCCGGACATGGCGAAACTGGTGAAGAAGCCCCGGCGCCCCTCGGGGGAGTGCTCCAGCGTCAGGGTGCTGGCCCCCGCCGCCTCGCCACCGGCGGAGAGCCCTTGCCCGAGGCGGGCGAGCACGAGCAGGACCGGCGCCACGATGCCCACCTGCTCGTACGTCGGCAGCAACCCGACGGCGAGGCTGGAGGCCCCCATCATGAGCAGCGTGACGATCATGATCTTCTTCCGGCCGACCTTGTCGCCGAAGTGCCCGAGCACGATCCCGCCGACCGGCCGCGCGACGTAGCCGACGCCGAAGGTGGCGAGGGCCGAGACGACCCCCGCGGCCTCGTTGCCCGAGGGGAAGAACAGCTCGGGGAACACCAGGGCCGCGGCCGACCCGTAGATGAAGAAGTCGTAGTACTCGAGCATGCTGCCCAGGAACGCGGCGAGCGCGGCCTTGCGGCCGCCGCTGGTACCGGCGCCGCCCCGGCTCCCTCCGGCACGGCCGGGGGACCGGGTGCCCGGCGGGCGCGCCGCACGGGACGACGAGGTGGGTGTGGTCATGGATGCCTCCGAAACACGGCTCGCGGAGAGAGAGACCTGCAGAACGGTTCCCACGTGTGGTCGCACGAGGGTGTCCTCGGTCACGTCCGCCGCGATACGACCTTTCCGCTCAATGGAAAGCATTCGGAAGGCACGGGGTCCGTGCGGAAGTCCCCCGCACGCGGTGGCGACCGCGAGGACCGGGCAGACGGGCATAGAACGCCTCACCGAGGACGTTGCACAGTGCACCGGTCGCGCGGGGCACGCCCCCGTGCCCGGAACGCACATCGGAACAACCGAAGAACCGAACACCCGAGGAACCGGAGAACCACCCGGCATGACTTCTGTCGCCGCCTACGCCGCCCCCGCCGCCAAGGCTCCCCTGGAGCGCACCACCGTCGAGCGCCGGGAGGTCGGTGAGCACGACGTCCTGATCGACATCAAGTACGCCGGTATCTGCCACTCCGACATCCACACCGTCCGCGAGGAGTGGGGCCGGACCCACTTCCCCCTGACCCCCGGCCACGAGATAGCCGGTGTCGTCACCGAGGTCGGTTCCGGAGTGACCAGGTTCAAGGCCGGCGACCGCGTCGGCGTCGGCTGCATGGTCGACTCCTGCCGCGAGTGCGAGCAGTGCCTGGCCGGCCGGGAGCAGTACTGCCTCAAGGGCAACGTCGGCACCTACGGAGCCGTGGGCCGCGACGGCGAGATCACCCAGGGCGGCTACTCCACGCACATCGTCGTCGACGAGAACTACACCGTGCGCATCCCCGACGGACTCTCCCTGGACGTCGCCGCCCCGCTGCTCTGCGCCGGCATCACCACATACTCCCCGCTGAAGAAGTGGGGCGCGGGCCCCGGCAAGAAGGTCGCCGTCGTCGGCCTGGGCGGCCTCGGCCACATGGCCGTCAAGATCGCCCACGCCATGGGCGCCGAGGTGACGGTGCTGTCGCAGTCGCTGCGCAAGAAGGAGGACGGCCTCAAGCTGGGCGCCGACCACTACTACGCGACGGCCGACCCCCGCACCTTCGAGGAACTGGCCGGCTCCTTCGACCTGATCGTCTCCACGGTCTCCGCCAACGTCGACTTCAACGCCTACCTGGGTCTGCTGAAGGCCGGCGGCACCCTGGTCAACGTGGGCGCCCCCGAGCACCCCGTCTCGATCGGGCTCTTCTCCCTGATCGGCGGCGGGAAGAACCTGGCCGGCTCCATGATCGGCGGCATCGCCGAGACCCAGGAGATGCTGGACTTCTGCGCCGAGCACGGGCTGGGCGCGGAGATCGAGCTGATCTCCGCCGACCGCGTCAACGAGGCATACGAGCGGGTCGTCGCCTCCGACGTCCGCTACCGCTTCGTCATCGACACGGCCACCATCTGACGGAGCGCCCGGCCCGGCCGGGCGCACCGGCCGGGGCCCCGGCGTGTCCGACACGCCGGGGCCCCGCCCTCTCCGCGGGCCGCGTCAGTCCTGCGACGCCTGCCAGGCCACCAGCTCCGCGGGACGGTTGGTGATGATCGCGTCCACGCCCAGCGACTCCAGCGTCTTCCACTGCGCCGGCTGGTCCACCGTCCACACCATCGTGGCCACCCCCGCCCGGTGCAGGCCGTCGACCACGGACGGCCGGGTGGCCAGCGCCGTGGCGCTCGGGTTGTACGCGCTCAGGCCCAGTTCCTGGGCGACCCCCACCGGGTCGGCGTCCAGCGTGGACGTCAGGTAGCCGCGCGGCAGGCCGGGCGCCAGTTCGCGCGCCCAGATCAGGTGCTGCTTGCTGAAGCTCTGCACGAAGACCCGGTCCGGGGTCAGGATCCCCGCCGCGCGGAGCGCGTCGAACATCCGGGCCACCTGGTCCTTGGACGCCGCCCGCTTGATCTCCAGCAGCAGCCTGCCGCCCCGCGCCTTGAGGTCGGCGCCCTGCGCCCGCAGGGTGGGGACGCGCTCACCGGCGTACCCGGGGGAGAACCACGACCCGGCGTCCAGCGCGTCCAGCTGCGCGGAGGTCAGGGTGGTGAGGTCGCCGGTCCCGTCGGTGGTGCGGTCCACCGTGCTGTCGTGCATGACGTACGGGACGCCGTCCTTGCTGATCTGCCCGTCCGTCTCGATGAGGTCCGCGCCCGCCCGGCGCGCCAGCTCCTGTGCCGCCAGCGTGTTCTCCGGCGCCGCGGCCGACGCCCCGCGGTGCGCCACCACCAGCGTCTGACCGGTGGCGGCCCGCAGATACGGGTTGGCCGGGGCGAGGGCGGTGACCCTGACGTCGTCGAACGACACGGTCGCGCCGTCCACCAGCAGCGCCTGCCGTCCGTCCGCGGAGCGGCGCAGCGCGCCGGTGCTCAGCACCTTCCGCCCGTCGAGGTACCAGTCCGCCCTGCTGCCGTGGACGTCCACCCGCACCCGCACGTCCTTGCCGGTGCCGGCCGCGCCCACGGCGGCGGCGGTGTCGGTGACGTTCCAGGTGCCGGCCGTCGTGCGCTGTGCGAACTCCACGCCGTTGGAGGCGGTGGACCCCGAGCGCAGGGTGGCTATCCACCACGGGGTGGCCCCGCTCGCCGGGACGTCGAGGCCGAGGGCGAACCAGCGGGTGGGCTCGGCCACCTTCTCGAACCGGGCGGTGGCCTCGAAGCGGAAGTCGGTGAGGGGCGCGCCGAAGGTGATCCGGGCGCGGGAGCCGCCGGTGCCGACGAGGCGGCCGTCCCGCACCTTCCAGGTGCCGCTGACCGGCTTCCAGCCGGCCGGAAGGGCGGTGCCGTCGAAGGACTGCCGGACCACGGTGCCGCCGGGGCCGGCGGAGACGGCGTGGAGCCGGGTGGGCGACACCCGCTCGGCACCGGTCGCCGAGGGCGCGGTCGCCCCCGCGGTGAGGGCTGCGCTGATCACCAGTACGGTCGTGGCTGTGAGGGGTCGGCTACGCGTTTCCCTGGTCATGCACACGACGGTAGGGAGCGGCAGGTAACG
>NZ_JACADT010000171.1:0-8284 GCF_013421635.1 Streptomyces sp. UH6
CGGCGCCGTCGCCGCCGACATGGAGTCCGCCGCCACCCTGCTCACCGCCGTCCGCGCCGGAACCCGTCCGGTCGCCGCCGTCCGGGTGGTCGTGGACGCCCCGGAGCACGAACTGGTCCGGATCGGGACATTCAAAGGTGGAATGACGGCGTTCCACGTCCTGCGCCGGGTACTCCCGGCCTTCTTCGAATGGCACCGTTCCCTGCCGCCCCCCAGGAGGTGAGCCCAGATGGCCATGCCGCTGCGCCAGTCCGTCACGGTCGCTACATATCTGGCCCGACAGAAGCTCCGCCGCCGTGACAGGTTCCCGCTCATCGTGGAACTGGAGCCGCTCTTCGCCTGCAACCTCAAGTGCGAGGGGTGCGGCAAGATCCAGCACCCCGCCGGAATCCTCAAGCAGCGCATGCCGGTCGCCCAGGCCGTCGGCGCGGTCCTCGAGTCCGGCGCCCCCATGGTGTCCATCGCCGGCGGCGAGCCGCTGATGCACCCCCAGATCGACGAGATCGTCCGCCAGCTCGTCGCCAGGCGCAAGTACGTCTTCCTCTGCACCAACGCCATGCTGCTCCGCAAGAAGCTCGACCTCTTCGAGCCCTCCCGCTACTTCGCCTTCGCCGTCCACATCGACGGCCTGCGCGAGAGGCACGACGCCTCGGTCGCCAAGGAGGGCGTCTTCGACGAGGCGGTGGCGGCCGTCAAGGAGGCCAAGCGGCGCGGCTTCCGGGTCACCACCAACTCCACCTTCTTCAACACCGACACCCCGCAGACCGTCGTGGAGGTCCTCGACTACCTCAACGACGAGCTGGAGGTGGACGAGATGATGATCTCGCCCGCCTACGCCTACGAGAAGGCCCCCGACCAGGAACACTTCCTCGGCGTGGAGCAGACCCGCGAACTCTTCCGCAAGGCCTTCTCCGGCGGCAACCGCCGCCGCTGGAGGCTCAACCACTCCCCGCTCTTCCTCGACTTCCTGGAAGGCCGCGCCGACTTCGACTGCACCGCCTGGGCCATCCCCAACTACTCGCTCTTCGGCTGGCAGCGGCCCTGCTACCTGATGAGCGACGGGTACGTCCCCACCTACCGGGAACTGGTCGAGGAGACCGACTGGGAGAAGTACGGACGCGGCAAGGACCCGCGCTGCGCCAACTGCATGGCGCACTGCGGTTACGAGCCCACCGCGGTCCTCGCCACCATGGGATCCCTCAAGGAGTCCCTGCGGGCGCTGCGCGACACCGTCGCCACCAACCGCGCCAACCAGCCGGAGAGGCGGGCCACGGCCGTGAAGGAACTGCCGTGACGCGCTTCGACCTCGCCGCCCTGCTCGAGGACCGCTCCGCCGAGCGGTACGCCCTCCACGAGCGCCACCTCAACCACCAGCTGCCGCGGATGCTGCGCACCCTCGGCTTCGACAAGGTCTACGAGCGGGCCGAGGGCGCCTACTTCTGGGACGCCGAGGGCAACGACTACCTGGACATGCTGGCCGGCTTCGGCGTCATGGGGCTCGGCCGCCACCACCCGGTGGTCCGCAAGGCGCTCCACGATGTCCTCGACGCCCAGCTCGCCGACCTCACCCGCTTCGACTGCCCGCCGCTGCCCGGCCTGCTGGCCGAACGGCTGCTGGCCCACAGCCCGCACCTGGACCGCGTCTTCTTCGGCAACAGCGGCACCGAGGCGGTGGAGACCGCGCTGAAGTTCGCCCGCCGGGCCACCGGGCGCCCCCGCGTCCTCCACTGCGACCACGCCTTCCACGGACTGACCGCCGGCTCCCTGTCCGTCAACGGGGAGAAGGGCTTCCGGGACGGCTTCGGCCCGCTCCTGCCGGACACCGCCGTCGCGCTGGGCGACCTCACCGCGCTGGAACGCGAACTGGCGCGGGGCGACGTGGCCGCGCTGATCGTGGAACCCGTCCAGGGCAAGGGCGTGCACGAGGCGCCGCCCGGCTACCTGCGCGCGGCGCAGGAGCTCCTCCGCCGGCACAAGGCGCTGCTGATCGCCGACGAGGTGCAGACCGGGCTGGGGCGCACCGGCGACTTCTACGCCTACCAGCACGAGGAGGGCGTGGAACCCGACCTGGTGTGCGTGGCGAAGGCGCTCTCGGGCGGCTACGTGCCGGTGGGGGCGACGCTGGGCAGGGACTGGATCTTCAAGAAGGTCTACTCCTCCATGGACCGCGTGCTGGTCCACTCCGCGAGCTTCGGCTCCAACGCGCAGGCGATGGCCGCGGGACTCGCGGTCCTCTCGGTGATCGAGGACGACCAGGTCGTCGCCGGCGCGAGGGCCACGGGGGAGCTGCTGCGGTCACGGCTGGCGGCGCTCACCGACAGGTACGAGATGCTCGCCGACGTGCGGGGGCGGGGCCTGATGATCGGCATCGAGTTCGGCCGCCCCCGCTCGCTGAAACTGCGCGGGAGGTGGGCGATGCTGCAGGCGGCACGGAAGGGGCTCTTCGCCCAGATGGTGGTGGCGCCGCTGCTGCACCGGCACCGGATCCTCACCCAGGTCTCCGGCGACCACCTCGAGGTGATCAAGCTGATTCCGCCGCTGATCATCGGTGAACGGGAGGTGGACCGCTTCGTCGCGGCCTTCACGGCGGTGATGGACGACGCCCACCAGGGAGGTCTCGTGTGGGACTTCGGACGCCGGCTGATGAAGCAGGCGGCCGCCAACCGCTAGGCGGCACGGAACCGCCGGCCGGGCCGCCTCCGGACGGGAGTCCGGGGGCGCCCCCGGACGCTGCCGGGGCCTCCTCACCCGCGGCGTCGGAGGCCGCACCCGCCCCCTCTTGCCTCTGAGGCAAGGAAGTTGCCGCTGGGGCAAAAACCTGGCTGAATGGCGGTATGTCCGCCGCAGATCCCGGCCCACCGGGAGACCTTCCCAGCGTAGCCCCCACGCTCCGCGCGCTGCGCCACCGCACAGGCCTCACGCTGGAGGCCGCCGCCCGGGCCGCGGACCTCTCCCCGGCCCACCTGTCCCGCCTGGAGACGGGCCACCGCCAGCCCTCCCTGCCCGTCCTCCTCGGACTGGCCCGCGTCTTTGGCACCACCGTCTCCGAGCTGCTCGGCGAGACCGCCCCCGACCGCGAGGCCGTGGTGCGGGCCGCCGACACCCTGGAGACCCGGGCCGGGGGCTGGAGCTACTGGCACGCGGGGGCGCCGGGCCGGGCCATGCAGGCCCTCCGGGTCCGCATCCCCCGCAGCGGCGGCCCGCAGGACCAGGTGGTCCGCGTCCACCCGGGCGAGGAGTGGCTGCACGTCCTCACCGGCCGCCTCCGCCTGCACCTGGGCGACACGAGCCACGTGCTCGGCCCCGGGGACGGCGCCCACTTCGACTCGCTCACCCCGCACCGCCTGGCTCCCGACGGGCCGGACGGAGCCGAGCTCCTGTTCGTCCACACCCTGCTGCAGAGCCCCACGGCCGCCCTCTGCCTCGGCCCCGAGGCGAACGCCGGCCACCCGACCCCGTCAGGAGTGCCCACGTCATGACGACCCCCGACAAGAAGAACGTCGAGGACAAGCTCCCCCGCGCCCTCTGGATCCGTCTCTTCGTGTACATCGTGGCGGGCCACCTCTTCGCCGGTTTCATCTGGCTGCTCTTCGAGGCGGGTGCCCGCGCCAACTGAGCCGGATGCGGGCCCGGGGCCCGGTGCGGAGCCGGTCGGGCCCCGCACCGGGCCTCCGTCGGTCGAGGAGCCGCTCGGTCGAGGGGCCGCTCGGTCGAGGAGCCGCTCAGTCGAGGAGCCGCTCGCGCAGCCTCTCGCGCAGCTCCGGCGTCACCCCGAGGCCCTGCGTCAGGTAGGCGTCGACCCCGCCCCAGTTCTCCTCGATGGTCTCGAAGGCGGCCCCCAGGTACTCGGGCCGCGCGTCGAACAGCGGGCTCAGCAGCTCCGTGATCTCCGGCGTGTACGGGTCGGAGGACTCGCCGCCCCGGTGCAGCTTGTAGCGGCGGTGCTTGGCCCCCGACTTCAGGTAGTCCTCAGTGATGGCGTCCCGCTCCACGCCCAGTGCGAGCAGCACGACCGCGATCGAGAGCCCCGCCCGGTCCTTGCCCGCCGAGCAGTGCATCAGCGCCGGCACGCTCTCCTCGGCCATGGCGCGCAGCACCGTCGTGTGCTCGCCGGTGCGGGTGAGGACGGTCGTCCGGTAGGAGGCGATCATGCGCTGCTCGGCGCGGCCCTCGCCCAGCAGGGGCCTGAGCTCGTCGATACCCCCGCGGCGGACACGCTTCCAGAACTCCGCCCCGTCGGCCGGGTCGGAGAGCGGCAGCCGCACCTCTCTGACCCCGGGCAGCGAGACGTCGGGGCCCTCGAGGCTCCGGTCGGCGTCGTTGCGGAAGTCGAAGACGGTGTGCAGGTTCAGGGAGGCGAGGAAGGCGGCGTCCTCGGCGGTCGCGCTCGCCAGGTGCCCGCTGCGGAACAGCACGCCGGGCTTCACCTTGCGGCCGTCCCGGGTGGGCATCCCGCCCACGTCGCGAAAGTTGCGCACTCCGGCGAGCTGGGGCTCGGTCGACGGGACCTGCTGCGTCACGGGGGGCTCCTCCCACTAGGCCCCGCCGGTGCGGCAACCGGCAGGTGCGCTCCGACGATACGACATGACCGCCCAGGACAGAGAGGGTGCCGCCCCGACGGAAACCTTCACGGCCCCGCGACGGAGAAATGCGGCAATACGGACAATTCAACACAACGATGATTTGTCACCGTAAAACACAACTCGCCCTGCGGTGAGGGGTCGTGGGGAGCGGCCGGGTGAGCAGCCTCATACCCGTGACCGAGCGTCGTCGGCGCGGGGCGGGCAACTGGCGTGCGGCGAGGTCGACTTGAGGGGGTCCTGGCGACTCTCTGTGACCGTTTTGCACTTAAGTGATCACAAACAATGCACCTTCGTTGATTTCCCGCGCTTGTCCCGTTGCGCCCCGGTCGCATACGTTCACGATCCGATCCGGACGGACGCCGAATCCTGCCGCCGCCCGGATCTCTCACACTCACCCGAGTAACCCGAGTACGGCAGGAGCGGGGGACCCACAGGTACACGCCTGTTCCGGTCTCCGGAACGGGCTAGGGGTTAAGCCGCGCCCAGCGCGGCCGGGCATCTCCAGCCCGCACCCGACAGCTCACCTCGCAGGCGACGGAGAGGACCACGTCATGCCCGCGAAGCATCAGAAGCACCGCCGCCCCACCGGCGTCCAGCGCCTCACCCGCTCCATCGCCGTCGCCGGAACGGGCGCCGTGGCGCTCGGCCTGCCCCTGTTCGGCGCCGCAGGTGCCCACGCCGCCCCCCAGCAGGGCGCGCAGAGCCTGCCGGTCGCCGCCAAGAAGGCCGCCTCCGAGACCTACAAGGTCAAGAAGGGCGACTCCCTGGCGAAGATCGCCGACAAGAAGAAGGTCGCCGGCGGCTGGAAGAAGCTGTACAAGATCAACCGCGACGTCGTAGGTGACAACCCGCGCCTGATCAAGCCCGGCACCAAGCTCGACCTCGGCAAGAAGGCCGCCGCCAAGCCCGCCCAGGCGAAGGCCGCCGCGCCCAAGACCGAGGCCCCGAAGACCACGGTCGCCGACGCGGCCGCCGCCGGCGGCTACACCGCCCCCGCGGACGCCGCCCTCGGCACCGCCTACCGCACCGCCGGCAGCATGTGGTCCAGCGGCTACCACACCGGTGTCGACTTCGCCCTGCCCACCGGCACCCCGCTGAAGTCCATCGCCGCGGGCACCGTGGTCTCCGCCGGCAACGGCGGCGCCTACGGCAACCAGGTCGTCATCCAGCACGAGGACGGCATGTACTCCCAGTACGCCCACCTGTCGCAGCTGTCCGTCTCCGCCGGCCAGACCGTCACCGTCGGCCAGCAGATCGGTCTGTCCGGCGCCACCGGCAACGTGACCGGCCCGCACCTGCACTTCGAGGTCCGCACCTCGCCCGACTACGGTTCCGACGTGGACCCGGTCGGCTACCTCCGCTCGCACGGGGTCAGCGTCGGCTGACCCCCGCGGGACCTCGCGGTTGCGCGCGAACCGAGGGCCGCACTTCCCTTCCGGAAGTGCGGCCCTCGGCGCTCCCCGTCCGGCCACCTTCCGGGTGCCGTCCGGCCGCCTGCCCGGGCGACGGAAGACGAGTGGCGTTTCTCACCCACCGTCAACCCCTCCCTACGGTCGCGTAGCTCACATCCGAAGGTGAAAGATGCCTCGATGTGGCAGACGATTCGAAGAATGACAGCAGAACAGTGATCGGGTCGGTCGGGTCGTACGTGGCCGTCGGGGACAGCTTCACCGAGGGCGTCGGCGACCAGGGCCCCGACGGGACGTTCGTCGGCTGGGCCGACCGCCTCGCGGTGCTCCTCGCCGACCGCAGGCCGGAGGGCGACTTCCGCTACACCAACCTCGCCGTGCGCGGAAAGCTGCTCGACCAGATCGTGGCCGACCAGGTGCCCCAGGTCCGCGGCCTCGCCCCCGACCTGGTGTCCATCTGCGCCGGAGGCAACGACATCCTCCGCCCGGGCACCGACCCCGACGACGTGGCGGACCGCTTCGAGAAGGCCGTCGCCGAACTCGCGTCCGCGGCCGGCAGCGTCCTCGTCGCGACCGGGTTCGACACCCGCGGCGTTCCGGTGCTCAAGCACCTCCGGGGCAAGATCGCCACGTACAACGGGCACGTGCGGGCCATCGCCGACCGCTACGACTGCCGGGTGCTGGACCTGTGGTCCCTCCGCAGCGTCCAGGACCGCCGCGCCTGGGACGACGACCGGCTGCACCTCTCCGCCGAGGGGCACACCCGGGTGGCGCTCCGCGCCGGCCAGGTCCTCGGCCTCGAGGTCCCCGCCGACCCCGAGCAGCCCTGGCCGCCGCTGCCCCAGCGCGGCGTCCTGGAGGTCCGCCTCGACGACGTGCACTGGGCACGCGGGCACCTGGTGCCGTGGATCGGGCGGCGCCTGCGCGGCCGGTCCTCCGGGGACACCGTCGTCGCCAAGGGCACCCTCGCGCTCGACGACCTCAAGTCCTGGCTCGCCAGGGCCGTCTGAGCCGCACCACGGTGTCCCGCCGGTCCGCGGACCGGCGGGACACCGTGGATCGCGCGGTGGCCGGATCGGCGTGCCCGGGGCGCACGGATCGAGGCAACGCGGCGCACGACGTCCGCGTCCGTAGGAGCATGGACACGCGCACCTTCGAGCACACCCGATCAGGCACAGCGGCTGGAGGCCACCTGTGAGCGACAGCGGTTCCCTTTCCCGATCCGTCACCGCGGCGGGCGCGTCGCTGCTGCGGGGCCTGCGCCCCGAGGCGTTCGGCGCCGAGGCCCGGGGAAAGCGGCTGGCCCGCATCCAGGCCTCGCCCCACTTCGCCGACGGCGTCTTCCGCAACCCGGCCGGACCCACCCGCACGACCCCCGACCCGTCCTCGCGGCGTGAACTGGCCAAGGGACTCCTCGACCGCGAGGCCCGCGCGCTGCGCGCCCCCGCGCGGCCCATACCCCTGCACCCCAGCACCCTCGCCGACCTGGCGACCCCGCCGGCCGACGGACTGCGGGTCACCTGGCTCGGCCACTCCACCGTGCTGACCGAGATCGACGGCCGGCGGGTGCTGTTCGACCCCGTCTGGGGTCAGCGCTGCTCCCCGGTCACCTTCGCCGGCCCCCGCCGGCTCCACCCCGTTCCCGCGCCGCTCGCCGCACTGGGACCGGTGGACGTCGTCGTGATCTCCCACGACCACTACGACCACCTGGACATGCCCACCATCAAGGCGCTGGCCGGGACCGACACCCTCTTCGCCGTCCCACTCGGCGTCGGCGCCCACCTGGAACGCTGGGGCGTCTCCGGCGCACGCCTGCGCGAACTCGACTGGCACGAGTCGACCCGGGTCGGCTCCCTCACCCTCACCGCGACGCCCGCCCGCCACTTCTGCGGCCGCGGGCTGCGCAACACCCAGCACACCCTGTGGGCCTCCTGGAGCGTCGTCGGCGAACGCCACCGCGTCTACCACAGCGGTGACACCGGCTACTTCGACGGCTTCCGGGACATCGGCGCCGCGTTCGGCCCCTTCGACGTCACGATGATCCAGCTCGGCGCCTACTCGGAGCACTGGCCGGACATCCACATGACCCCCGCGGAGGGCCTGCGCGCCCACCTCGACCTCCAGGGCGGCACGCCGGGCGGGGCGCTGCTGCCCATCCACTGGGGCACGTTCAACCTGGCCCTGCACCCGTGGGCGGAGCCGGCCGAATGGCTCCACGACGTCGCCGAGGAGGCGGGGCAGCCGGTGGCCTTCCCGCGCCCCGGCGAGCCCTTCGCGCCGGGCGGAGACCTG
>NZ_JACADT010000172.1:0-8251 GCF_013421635.1 Streptomyces sp. UH6
CGTACAGGCCGAGGTGGACGCCAACTACCAGCAGATCTGCCGGTTCTGGACCCCGAACGCGGCCGCCTACAGGGGAGTGGGCCAGACCTATGTCGACGACCCGCAGATGCGGGCGAACTTCGACAAGATCGCCGAAGGTCTCGCCGTCTACCAGCGCGATGCGATGACCGTGTACGCGGACGCCCGACTGAGCTGACCGCACGCGCCCGAAGTGACTGCGGCGGGTCATGATCGCAGCCAGAGGCGAATGGCTGCGACGGTCACTGTGCGGCCGGCACGGTGTGCTTGATCCGGCGCTTGCGCAGGTACCGGCGGTTACGGCGGTTCGTGTACGCCTTGTCGCCGCTGTGGTGATCCGGCCGGGTGCGCGGGTGACCGCCACCCGGTTGCAAGAAACCTGCTTCCGTGACGCGCGGCCCCCTCCGGCGAGCGGCCTACCCTTACGCCGTGACGTGGAACGAAGCTGAGTATCTCGACTACCTGCGGTCCGAGCGGCGGGCCTACGCATGGGTCATGCAGCATCACGGCGGGCTGTCGCCGGAGGAGGCGAGTGAGGCCGCCCTGGCGCATTACCCGTACGAGTCGGCCGATGCGCCGTTTCGCGGGCTGGTCTTTCACGACGAGCCATGGCACTGGGCGATGCTGTCGATCCACGGCGATCGGTACGCGGCGGAACACCCCGAGCTGGGGCATCCGTCACCTGACTACCTGGCCCTTGAGTAGCCGATCAACGAGCGCATAGGAACCGCGAGGTGGGGCTCCGCGCCCGCTCCCCGAGATCTGTGCCATGACCCCGGTCTCACCTACACCGATGCGCTCCAGCCGTCACCGGCCGCGATGTGCAAGGCCCCCCGGTGCAGGTCGAGGCTGCAGGCGGCAGTGGGTTTCCCCACCTGGACGAGCGAGCCGGGGCCCTGAAAGGCCGTGACGTCCAGATGGAAGGCGTCGGGCTCCGTGCAGCTGACGGTTCGCAGCCGCCAGGGCGCCGAGGAGCTCCCACCAGGCCGGGGCGGCAGGGCGAGCTGGAGCTGCGCGGTAGCCGCGCGTTCCACACGGTAGTCGGTGTGCGCCGCCGTCCAGGAGACCATGCTGAGAACCGCCTGTCCGGGCTCGCTGGACGCGGGTGTGGTGCCGGCGAGAGGGGCGGGAGTCCGTGCAGCAGCAGAGGGCTCCTCGATGAGGTCCGGGCGGCCTGCTTGCGTCTTGAGAATGTCCGCGAACCAGCGGGCGAGTTCTGGACCGCCCTGATCGGCCCACGTCCGGATGACGGCACGGAAGGCCGTATCCCGGCGGCGGCCGCCGTGCTGCGAACCGGCGGCCAGGATCGCTTCACCCGCTCCTGAGAAGGCTCGGCACAGCTTGAGCACGGGCACATGATCCGCTTCGGCGGCGTAACGCACCGAGCGGAGCTCCAGCATGGAGTGGCGCAGAAGTGCGGCGGCAGCGTGCGTGTCGGGGCTCAGGTCGCCGCCCGGCGGCCGACGCCGGGACTCCGGCCGGCTGCTGCGGGGAGGAGTGACCGCGTCCGCGCGCCGACCGGCCCCGGACAGGTGCCACGAACGGTCGTCCAGACGATATTCACCACCGGTGGCGCGGAGCCGACCGCTGGAGCCCAGGGAAATCCCGATCTCCCGCACTCCGGCGTCAAGGATGGCTCCCCGCGTGTCCGGCAGGCGGAAGGCGACGTCGCTGACACCGTCCAGCCACACATCCAGCAGTGCGGGCGGTGCGGGCTCATCGACTGCGAACTTGCGATCGACGACCAGTCGGAGAAAAGCGGACAGGCGAGTACCGGCACGCTCCACCTGCAGGTGGCGGACGGACGCCGTCGCGAGATCGTAGTCGGGAAGCAACTCGTCCACGGCCTGGCGCGTAAGCCGGCATTGCGGTGCCATGACGCGTCCGAGATGGTCGCGGCCTGGCGAGTGAGGCTTGGCCGGAGACAGAAGCGCTTCGATGTCGTACCCGGCAATCCTTGCCTGCTCGACCATCCATCCGCGCCGCCGCTCGCCGAGTCCGGCCATCCACTCCAGCACGGCCGTCGCCCGCCGCTCACGTTCACCCGCTCCGGAGGCGCTCGCGGCCCAGAACAGCGGGAAGAGATTGTTGTCCCACACGTCCGACGCCGCGCGAATGGCTTCCCTGTCGAACAGGCGGACGTCTGCGGCCGCCTCCGCCATGTGGTCCAGTGAGCGGTCCAGCAGAGCGGCCAGCACGGACATGGCCGACGCCGGACGCATCGGCGAGCGCGGTACATCGGATGGTGGTGGGGCAGGTATGGCCACGCCGTGATGGTCGCACATCCTTCTCCCGAGCTCCGCCGAGAAGGCACAGGGAGGAGGTCACCCGCGCATCCAGGGCAAGCTCGCCCGACCCGGACCCTCCTCGAGGACGCCGCCTCAGCCATGAACCGGTCCTACAGTGAGGGACTGGCCAGCGACGTGGGCTCTTTCCGAAGGAGTGCGGCATGGGGGATACCGGGGTGTCCGGAACGGCGGTGGAAGGGCTCGAAGGGTACAGGCGGGAGCTGACCGCCTACTGCTACCGGATGTTGGGGTCGTACGCCGAGGCCGAGGACGCCGTGCAGGAAGCACTGGTACGGGCGTGGCGGAGCATGGACCGTTTCGAGGGCCGGTCGGCGCTGCGGTCATGGGTGTACCGCATCGCCACCAACGTCTGTCTGGACGCCCTCGCCTCAGGCAGGCGGCGGGCACTGCCGATGGATCTGTCCGGGCCGAGCGAGGGCGGTACGCCGCCGGCGCTCCCGCAGGACGCCGCCCTGTGGGTGGAGCCCTGTCCCGGCGACGATCCGGAGGCGGCCGCCGCGATGGGCGAGTCGGTGCGGCTGGCGTTCGTCGCCGCGCTGCAGCACCTGCCGCCCAGGCAGCGGGCCACGCTGGTCCTGAGGGACGTCCTGCGCTTCTCGGCGCGAGAGGTCGCCGATCTGCATGGCTGCACCGTCGCCTCGGCCAACAGCGCCCTGCAGCGGGCGCGCGCCACGCTGGCCGACCGCCGCCGGGCGACCGACGGGCCTGCGGCCCGGCCGTGCGGCGACAGTGTCCGTCAGGTGCTGGCCGAGCGGTATGCCGCGGCGTTCTCCCGTTACGACATGGAGGAGTTGAAGATGCTCCTCCATGTCGATGCCACGCTCTGCCTGCCCCCGTACGCGAAGTGGATGCGAGGTGTCCCCGACATCCAGGCGTGGCTCACCGGCCCCGCGATCGGCTGCCGCGGCTCGCGCCTGGTTCCGACCACCGCCAACGGCTCTCCCGCCTTCGGCCAGTACCGCCCGCGCTCGGACGGCACCGGCTACGTCCCCTGGGCCCTCCAGGTCGTCGACTTCGCGGGCGACCGGATCGCCGGCATCACGGCCTTCCGTGACACCGAGCGTCTCTTCCCGCTCTTCGCCCTGCCGGACCACCTGGGCGAGGAGGTCCGGCAGGGCGCTCGTGCGTGAGCCCTTCCTGACTCCTTGCCGCCGGTGTCCTCAGCCAGGGGGTCTCCCCACTCGGTGATCCGGGGCCGACCGCTGGTCAGTGGTTCGCCGGCGTGGTGGCCAGACGGGCCGTCAGCGCGGTCAGTCCCAGAAGGCCGAGGCCGGCGCCGGCCGTGAAGGCCAGGACGGAGGTGGCGGAGGCGGCGAACCCCGCGAGAACGGCGACCGGGAGGAGCCGCGAGGCCACGGCCCACCTGCGGTGCCCGTGGGCGGCGAGCGGACCGGCCAGGACGACGAAGGCCGCGCACAGAGCCAGGTAGCCGACCATTCCGGCGGCCATGTGGACGGTTCCGTGCCCGCTCATCACGGTCGCATCGGGGGTCCCGGCCGGAAAGCCCGCGCCCGCGTCCGCCGGGAAGGCGGCAGCCACCCAGAACGAGGCACCGAAGACACCGACCAGCACCGGCGCCCACGAGCCGCCCCCACCGCCGCCCAGCACCCGGCGCAGACCGATCGCACCCGCCATCAGCAGGGCGCCGACGAGCAGGAAGTTCACCGTCTGGATCCAACCCGCCTCGCCCAGCGCGAGCTGGCTGAGCGCGTTGCGTGTGAAGTCGAAGCCGTCACGCGCCAGCCCCTGAGCGACGCCGACCGCGAGGAACACCGGACCCGCCACCATGCCACCGACCAGCGAGCGGCGTACCGCCGGGCGGGACACAGGTGTCGGGGAAGCGACGTGCCTGGATGCGCTGACTGTGTGGGTCATGACTGGGCCTTCCTCAGGTGGAGTTGTCGCTCATCCGACCCACCGGGACCAGCAGAGTCATCGCTCCGATCGACGTGAGCTGGCCCACACGAATCCGCCGACGCGTGTCAGGCCCACCGCGGGGTGGACGGCGAGCAAGGCGGCGGGCCGTCGCGCGAACGAGCTGTCGCGGAGCGACCTCCAGGCCATGACGGCGCGCTCGGATCCGCACGGGATTCGGAGCACGTGCCCATCCACCGGGACCATAGGCGCTGCACGGCACGGCATGCCGGTCCACTCCGGCCCGGCAGTACTCTGAGTCGTCACCGTCGACCGGACTGCGGGCCGGCACCGAGCATCCGATTCCGGCGACGACGGGAGTGAGCGTGACGAACAAGCACCGGTGGGCCGCACGGAGCAGGCTTCCACTCCTCGTGGACGCCCTCGCCCTGGGTACGGCCGATGAGCCTGTGCGTCGGCTCATCCGGGCCTTCGGCGGCGAACCCACCTCCGTGACCGAACGCGACCTCGGCGAGCCCGTGCTTCGCGTGCGCAAGCTGCGCTTCGCATCGGGCGGAGAGATCGTGCTCCATCACGACACCGTGGCAGCCGTGATCCTGCATGTGAAGGCCGCCGCCGACCGCCGGGGCACCGACGGCCTTGGTGCCGACAACCTCGGCGTCGTCGACCTCGCGCAGTGGGTCGAGGGCCTCACCAATGACGCGACGCTGGCGGAACTCAAGGCCGCCCTTGCACTGCCCGTCCACTTCTCCGGCCTCAGCAGCCCGTACTTCACGCTCGGGTCCGGGCATGCCCGGCTGCGTTTCGTCCACGGCGACGGCCACAGCGGCGGCTGGAACCAGCCGGGACGTCTGGCCCGCATCGTCGTCACCGTGGACAGACCCGGACTCGGGCTCCCGCCCGACGCCGATGCATGTCCGGCCTGCACGGCTTTGCTCGTGCGCGGCGACAACGGTGTCGACGTCGATGCCACTCTTCTGCGGCTCGAGGGCGCGGTCGCCGCCAAGACCCTCAAGGAGGACGCCTCCTGGGTGAAGCTCGCCGACCTCCGGGCGCTCCACGCCTCCCGTCTGATGACGCTCGTCGAGAGCCACCTGACCTGTACGTCCTGTCGCCACGTCATCTGCTTCACCCTGTACGGAGACGGCTCTCCCACCTTCGGCCACTACGCCGTCGACGACGCCCGTCGACGGCCCGTCGAGCCGATCCCGCCGGCTGGCCAGTGGGGATCGGAGGAACGCCTGCTCGCCGAACGGGACGCCATGCGATACCTCGACCACCAGCCCGGTGCGTGGTTCCTGGTCCAGCAGGGTGACTCGCTCTACCTGGACGCCCGCTACTCCTACAGCGCGGTCATCGACGACTCCGCGCTGATCGAGCTGGATCCTTCCGAACGGGAGGCGTACAGCAAGGGCGGGCACGAGTACCTGCGCCGACTCGCTCGAAAGATCCACATGAGCGCGCCGTACACCCCGGATTCTCCGTACTTCGCACGCGACCTGTACCGCCGCGGAGGAGAGCCCGGCCGTGACTACCGCAGCGAGGTCACCTCCGCGATCGCGCACCACACCTGGCTGGTCGAGCAGCGCTCCCGCCCGACGTGACCGTCGGACTCACACCACGAGTTCACACCACGAGCGGCACCATCAGAGCGTCCACCCACGGGAGACCTGGCCCAGCACGCCGACGATCTCCCGGGAGACGACGCGGTTGCAGTCACCCGCGGGTGCGTTTGGCGTCGTACCGTCGGACCCGGTCCCAGTTCGACGTCGGCGTCGCGGACTGCGCCGCCGCGAAGACCTTCCCCCGCGCGAGCAGCTTGACGCTCGCACCGTGGGCGATGAGGCAGGGCCTGTCCCACCTGATGCGCCCGAACAGCGCGTCGACCTCCTCCTGGGAACCGAACAGGACCGCATCCAACAACGCTGCCGCCGCACGCTCGTCGAGAGGTCCGCTGCTACCGGCGGCATGGCACAGCGGCAGGAACGCGCTGTACAGCAGCAGATGCCGGGACAGGCTGTTCCGGAGCGCCGTGACGTGCTCTTCGACAACGGGGACGGTGAACGTCCGCGGGTCGTGGAGCGCGTCAGCTCCGCCGACGACCTCGAGCAGGAGGTCTCCGTCCTCGCGGACCGCACGAGGGAACCAGTTCTGCCGGGTGAAGACGACCTCGCTCACGGCACGGTCACCCAGGACGACGTCGAGTGCCACGGAACGAAGGAAGGACGGTGGAACAGCAGGGTCATCCGGGTCAGTGTCACATGCCAAACGCTACGCCGGGTACGGGGCACGGCACCGGACGGCGGGGAGGGAACACCTCCTGGGCCTCGCTGACACCACGGCAAAAGCGCCTCGCCGACCGCGGCTCCGCGCCTTCCTGCAGGAGCAGCCGATGATCGGCGGCACCCGCCCCCTCTTCCCCGTCACGGCGCTGCCCGGGGACGACGGCGTCCTGGTCACGTTCTCCCGGACCGGCGCCTCGGCGCACGTCGCGGCGGACGGCACGGTCCGGCACACCGGCCCCGTACCGGGCGGTCGCGCCGGGGCCGAGAGGGTCCGCCACGGATCCGGCGGGGCCGCTCCGTTCCAGCTGGCCGTAGCCGTCGAGGCCCTTCTCGAGCTCGGCCAGTCCCCAGGCCCCGAGGCCGGTCAGGCCGAGGAGGACGAAGGCGCCGATCGAGCAGCCCTTCAACCACCGCGGCGTATCCGCGGTCGGGGTGTCGGCGGGGGCCGGTTCGTGTCCATGTGCGTCACCCTAGGCAGCGCAGCAGCGCGCCCACGGGGTCGGTGCGGAGCTCCTGCACGACGAGAGCGGTCTCGTCGAACGGCCCGCGGGTCAGGGCGACGTCGACCAGACCTGCGCCTAGCCCGCGGGTGGGATCGGTCAGATCGGTCTCGCGGACGCGGACCTCGACGCCCCGGATGCCGCCGACGGTAGGCGCGGGCCACTCGTGTGGCGTTCGGATCGGCGCTGTCACCGAGGATGCCGACGGTGATGGCCGTGTTCCCGGCCGCCGCGGCCACCCGTTCCCGGAGCCGTTCGGCTCGGTCGAGCAGGGTCCGCGCCCAGTCGAGGAGAACCGCACTGGACCGTTCGTCACTGAAGTCGGACCGGGGAACGGCCCGTTGTGACTGGTCGGTATGGATGTCCGCTCGGGTGTTCGATCGGGTCCTTCGGGTTTGCAACTTCCCCGGAACGAGCCGTCGGAGAACTGCGCAGGGCAGGGGGTGCTCGTGGTCAGGCGGAAACGCCGGCCCTGTCGAGGACGGCGGCCATCTCGTCCTCGGGGAGTGCCGGGTTGGCACCCGCACTGGAGGCCAGTTCGGGGACGTGGAGCGCCTCGCGGAGTCGGCGGAGCGGGAGGCGCGGGTCGCCGGCCGCCGCCTGGCGCGTCCAGACCTCGGGATCATGGCTGAGCCGTTCGATCAGCGCGGGCGTGGCGGCCGGGTCCCGGACGGCCAGCCGACGGTAGTTGCCGTCCGGGTGGTCCGCGTAGCGGGCGGCGAGACCTTCGCGGGGGAAGCGGGGGTGGGTCTCCGCCATCCACGCCGAGAACGTGCCACCGAGCCGCGCGTACACCCGCATCAGGACCTCCTCCGAGGCGTCGGGGTGATGAACGCCCAGGCGGTTCTCCACCACCGGATCCCCGGTGCGTGCGAGCCGACGCAGAAGGCCGAGCTGCAAATGAGGACTCCGGGCGGCGGCGCGCCGAAGCAGCGGGTGGGCTGAGGCCGCGGCCCGTCGCAGCACCTCGGGGTCGGCCGGCCCGTCTCGTACCCACCACACGCCGTCCCCTCCGTCCAGGTCCCCGACCGTGAAATCGATCGACATGCGCCGTGCCTCGTCCAGCTCCGGCCTGAGGGAGACCGCGAGCCGTACGGCCCCGTCGGAGTCGGCAGCGAGCCGCTCCACGAGGTCGGCGGGCAACGACGGGTTCTCCGCGAGGGCGGCCAGATGCGTCCGTTCGGCGACGCACCGCTCGGCGTCGGCGCGGCGCAGGAGCCCACGGCGCAGCGCCTCGGCGGCGGAGGCCGGATCGCGGAGGAGT
>NZ_JACADT010000173.1:0-8237 GCF_013421635.1 Streptomyces sp. UH6
GCCGCGCCGGGACGCCGGTCCGGGCTACGACACCGAGCAGTTCGCCTTCGTCGAGGAGCAGGACGGCGAGTCCGAGGACGTCATCGACTGGCTCCAGTTCACCGAGAACCGCACCGAGCGCCGCGAGGAGGCCAAGCGCCGGGCGCGCGCCCGTATGACGGCCGTCCTCGTCGTCCTCGCCCTGGTCGTGGTGGCCGGCGGCGGCTACCTCTGGTACGCGGGCAAGCTGCCCTTCCTGTCCTCGTCGGACGGGGAACAGGGTTCCCGGACCGCCTCGGGCGCCCAGAAGCGCGACGTGATCGTGGTCCACCTGCACCCCACCAAGGGCTCGGACACCTCCACCCTGCTGCTGGTGGACAACGCCACCACCGAGGAGGGCAGCGCCGTGCTGCTGCCCAACTCGCTGGCCCTCATCGACCAGGACGGCAACGCCACCACCCTCGGGCAGTCCGTCGGCGACGACGGATCGTCCGGCACCCGGGAGTCCCTGGACACCGTCCTCGGCACCCGGATCGAGGGCACCTGGCGGCTGGACACCCCGTTCCTGCAGAACCTGGTCGACATCGTCGGCCACATCGAGGTCGACACCGACACCGACGTCCCCGACCCCAAGGCCGAGGACGAGGGCGCCGCCCCGCTGGTCCACCAGGGCGAGCAGCAGACCCTCAGCGGCAAGATGGCCGCGGCCTACGCCACCTACCGGGGCCCGAGCGAGGCGCAGAGCGCGCAGCTGGAGCGGTTCGGCCAGGTCATGCGGGGCGTGCTGCGCAAGCTCTCCTCCGACGAGCAGGGCGCCACGGTCACCGTGCAGCAGCTCGGCCAGATCATCGAGCCGCCGCTGACCGACAAGGACCTCGGCCACTTCCTGGCCGGCCTCGCCGACCACGCCAAGGGCGGCGACTACCGCACCACGCTGCTGCCCGTGGAGGGCGACGGCACCCTCGGCGAGAAGGCCAGCCAGGAGATCGTCGAGAAGGTCCTCGGCGGCCAGGCCCAGAGCCCCGGTGAGGACGGCGGCGGCGTGCGGGTCAGCCTGCGCAACGCCACCGGCGGCAAGACCGACGCCAAGGAACAGCCGATCGCCGACCTCGCCCGGGTGGCGCTGGTCAACGGCGGCTACACCTACGTCGCCGCCGGAAGCGCGGACGCGGCCGCCACCTCCGAGGTGCGGTACGCCGACGCGGGCGCCGAGGACGAGGCGATCGAGGTGGCCCGCACCCTGGGCCTGCCGGAGTCGGCCGTCACCAAGGGCGCCACCGCCTCCAACGCGGACGTCACGGTGGTGCTCGGCCAGGACTACGACCCGGGAACCTGACCCGCCGTGCGAGGACGCGCACCCACGCACGCACGGAGCCGGTCCCGCCGCCGCGGGACCGGCTCCGGCCGTTCCCGGTCCGGCCCGTGCGGCTCCGCCGGTGTGGCCATGGCCTCGTGGTATTCCGTGGGGCGGTCCCGGCGGTCCGTGAGACCCTGGACGGGAAGAAGTCCGACGACGGAAAGCCAGGCAGTGACCGCCACCGACCGATCCATCGAGCTCATCACCACCGCCGCCCAGGCCGCGGCCGACAAGCTCGCGCACGACATCATCGCCTACGACGTCAGCGACGTGCTGTCGATCACGGATGCCTTCCTGCTCGCCTCCGCGCCCAACGACCGTCAGGTCAAGTCGATCGTCGACGAGATCGAGGAGCGGCTGCAGAAGGAGCTCGGAGCCAAGCCGGTGCGCCGCGAGGGCGACCGGGACGCCCGCTGGATCCTGCTCGACTACGTCGACATCGTCGTCCACGTCCAGCACAGCGAGGAGCGCGTCTTCTACGCCCTGGAGCGTCTGTGGAAGGACTGCCCCGAGCTCGACCTGCCGGAGGACGCCAGGGAGACCCGTGGCAAGGCCGCGGAGCACGCCCGGACGCAGGCCGCGCAGGAGGAGGCCGGGCTGCCGGACGGTGAGGTCTGGTGACGGCTGCCGCGGGAGCCGCCGCGAAGAACGCCGGCCGCGGCCGCCGCGTGATCCTGTGGCGGCACGGCCAGACCTCGTGGAACGTGGAGCGCCGCTTCCAGGGCACCACGGACGTCGACCTCACCGACACCGGCCGCGCCCAGGCCAAGCGGGCCGCCAAGCTGCTCGCCCGGCTGGCGCCGGACGCGATCGTCGCCTCCGATTTGCGGCGTGCCGCCGACACCGCCTCCGAGCTGGCCGCCCTCACCGGCCTGGAGGTCGCCCGGGAGGAGGGCCTGCGGGAGACCTTCGCCGGTGTCTGGCAGGGCCTCACCCACGACGAGATCATCGCCCGGCACGGCGACGAGTACATGGCGTGGAAGCAGGGTGAGCCGGTCCGCCGCGGCGGCGGCGAGCTGGAGACCGAGGTCGCCGACCGCGCGGCCCCGGTGGTGCTGCGGCACGCCGAGAAGCTCCCCGTGGACGGCACGCTGGTCGTGGTCAGCCACGGCGGCACGATCCGCACCACCATCGGCCGGCTGCTGGGCCTGGACGCCCACCTGTGGGAGGGCCTGGGCGGGCTGTCCAACTGCTGCTGGTCCGTGCTCGGCCAGGGCGCCCGCGGCTGGCGTCTGCTGGAGCACAACGCGGGCTCCCTGCCGGAGCCGGTGCTCGGCGACGACACCTGACGGCTCTCCCGGGCCCCACGGGGGCCCGGGACCGGCCGATTTCACTTTTCGGCTGGTCACAGGCTAGAGTTCTACTCGTTCGCCCCGCCGAGCGGGAAGCGAACAGCGAGGGGCTATAGCTCAGTTGGTAGAGCGCCTGCATGGCATGCAGGAGGTCAGGAGTTCAATTCTCCTTAGCTCCACAGTCGGAAGATCCCGTCCGGTCGAGAGACCGGGCGGGATCTTTGCTGTGCCCTCACCTCGCCGGAGCCGCAGAGGGCCGCAGGAGGTGACTAGGTGGACGTACGCCAGGGAAGGGATCCCGTCCGGCAGGTCGGGATCTTTTCGTATCAGCCTGGTATCGGGGCGGCGGGCCCCGGCGTCGTCCCGGTGCCGCCGCCGGCGCACATGGCAGAATCGGACGGCCGGATGGGGACCGCGGCCCGACGGGAGGGAGTGGCGCGTGGGGGCACACCGCAGGAAGTGCGACTGGTGCGGCAGCGGCACGCCGATCGTGCGGGACATGGAGCCGGTCAACGAGGAGTACCAGTACTGGTGCGAGGAGTGCGCCAGGGCGCTGATCATAAAAGGCGACCCCATCGAGACCTACCGCGAACTCGAGGGCGAGCCGATCTACGGCCGGCTGCTCGACGAGCTCTGCACCCTCAAGCGCTTCTACTCGTTCGAAACCGCCTGAGCTACTTTACTTTTCGGGCGAATCCGGACAGAGCGGAAACGATTTGGTGTCCGCCCCCCAGGGTCATGTAATGTTCTCTGTGTCGCCGGGGGGAACAGCACAGGGAAGCCCGGACGACACACCGCAAGGGGCTATAGCTCAGTTGGTAGAGCGCCTGCATGGCATGCAGGAGGTCAGGAGTTCAATTCTCCTTAGCTCCACAGTCGAGAAGGCGGGTCATCCGGAAGGATGGCCCGCCTTCTGCGTGTCCCGCCCTTCGAACTGCCTCGCGGCGCTTCGAAGGGCTGCGGTACCCTGACGCCATGCGTGCCGTACGCCTTCTGCTTAGCGGGCCGCGCTGATCAGTCCCGGCCACCACGAGAACCGTGGCCGGCATCGGCGCGGCGCCCCCTCCTGTGCGAGGGGTTTTTTCATTTCCGGGCCCTCCCCGAGCTCTCGGCTCCGCTCGAGCAGGTGGTGGGGGCACCCCCGGACGAAGTCCGGGGCAGGGCCCCCACGGCAGAGACGACGTCGATCGATGGAGCTTTGAGGATCATGAGCGAGACGAACCCCGCGACCGCCGCCGAGTCGGCGGAGGTCGCGCCCCACCGCTACACGGCCGCCCTGGCGGCCGAGATCGAGGCACGCTGGCAGGACTTCTGGGACGCCGACGGGACTTACGAGGCCCCGAACCCGTCCGGCGACCTGGCGGGCGACCCCGAGGTCGTCGCCCGCCCCAAGAAGTTCATCATGGACATGTTCCCGTACCCGTCGGGTGCGGGCCTGCACGTCGGCCACCCGCTGGGCTACATCGCCACCGACGTCTACGCCCGCCACCAGCGGATGACCGGGCACAACGTCCTGCACACCCTGGGCTTCGACGCCTTCGGCCTGCCGGCCGAGCAGTTCGCCGTGCAGACCGGCACCCACCCGCGGGTCTCCACCGAGGCCAACATGGCCAACATGAAGGCGCAGCTGCGCCGCCTGGGCCTGGGCCACGACAAGCGCCGGTCGTTCGCCACGATCGACCCGGAGTACTACCGGTGGACCCAGTGGATCTTCCTGCAGATCTTCAACTCCTGGTACGACCCCGAGGCCGGCAAGGCCCGCCCGATCGCCGAGCTGGTCGCCCGGTTCGAGAGCGGTGAGCGCCAGGTCCCCGGCGGCCGTGCCTGGGCCGACCTGTCCGCCGTCGAGCGCGCCGATCTGCTGAGCCAGTACCGCCTGGCCTACGCCTCGGACGCGCCGGTCAACTGGTGCCCCGGGCTGGGCACCGTGCTGGCCAACGAGGAGGTCACCGCCGACGGCCGTTCCGAGCGCGGCAACTTCCCGGTCTTCAAGGCCAGGCTGCGCCAGTGGAACATGCGGATCACCGCCTACGCGGACCGCCTGCTGGACGACCTGGACGGGCTGGACTGGCCCGAGGCGATCAAGTTGCAGCAGCGCAACTGGATCGGCCGATCCGAGGGCGCCCGCGTCGACTTCCCCGTCGACGCCGACGGCGAGGCCGCCGCCGTGACCGTCTTCACCACCCGCCAGGACACCCTGTTCGGCGCCACCTACATGGTGCTGGCGCCGGAACACCCGCTGGTGGAGAAGTTCACCCCCACCGCCTGGCCGGAGGGCACCCGCGAGGCGTGGACCGGTGGTCACGCCACCCCGGCGGAGGCGGTCGCCTCCTACCGCGCGCAGGCGGCGTCCAAGTCCGACGTGGAGCGTCAGGCCGAGGCCAAGGACAAGACCGGCGTCTTCACCGGTGTCTTCGCGACCAACCCGGTCGACGGGGAGAAGATCCCGGTCTTCATCGCCGACTACGTGCTGATGGGCTACGGCACCGGCGCGATCATGGCCGTGCCCGCCCACGACAGCCGTGATTTCGCCTTCGCCCGCGCCTTCGAGCTGCCCATGCGCTGCGTGGTCGAGCCCACCGACGGCCGGTCCACCGACCCGGCCGACTGGGACGACGCCTTCGCCTCCTACGACGCGAAGCTGATCAACTCGTCGGGCGAGGACATCTCCCTGGACGGCCTGGGCGTCGTCGAGGCGAAGGCCCGCATCACCGCCTGGCTGGCCGGGCGGGGCATCGGTGAGGGCACCGTCAACTACCGCCTGCGCGACTGGCTGTTCAGCCGCCAGCGGTACTGGGGCGAGCCGTTCCCGATCGTCTACGACGAGGACGGCGTGGCGCACCCGCTGCCCGAGTCGATGCTGCCGCTGGAGCTGCCCGAGGTCGAGGACTACTCGCCGCGCACCTTCGACCCGGACGACGCGGACACCCAGCCGGAGACCCCGCTGTCGCGCAACGAGGACTGGGTGAACGTCACCCTGGACCTGGGCGACGGACCGAAGAAGTACCGCCGCGAGACCAACACCATGCCCAACTGGGCCGGCTCCTGCTGGTACGAGCTGCGCTACCTGGACCCGCACAACGACGAGAAGCTGGTCGACCCGGCGATCGAGCGGTACTGGATGGGCCCGCGCGAGGGCATGCCGCACGGCGGCGTCGACCTGTACGTGGGCGGCGCCGAGCACGCGGTGCTGCACCTGCTGTACGCGCGGTTCTGGTCCAAGATCCTGTTCGACCTGGGGCACATCTCCTCGCCGGAGCCGTTCCACAAGCTGTTCAACCAGGGCATGATCCAGGCCTTCGTCTACCGCGACAGCCGGGGCATCGCCGTGCCGGCCGCCGAGGTGGAGGAGCGCGACGGCGCCTACTGGTACCAGGGCGAGCAGGTCTCCCGGGTGCTGGGCAAGATGGGCAAGTCCCTGAAGAACGCCGTCACCCCCGACGAGATCTGCGCCGAGTACGGCGCCGACACCCTGCGCCTGTACGAGATGGCCATGGGCCCGCTGGACGTCTC
Source organism: Streptomyces sp. UH6 (assembly GCF_013421635.1). NCBI lineage: Bacteria > Bacillati > Actinomycetota > Actinomycetes > Kitasatosporales > Streptomycetaceae > Streptomyces > Streptomyces sp. UH6. The sequence goes on from NZ_JACADT010000173.1 coordinate 6,142, forward strand.
CCGCCCGTGGGACACCCGCGCGGTGATCGGCCAGTACCGCCTGCTGCAGCGGCTGTGGCGCAACATCGTCGACGAGGCGACCGGCGAGGTCACCGTGGTCGACGCGGAGCCCGACGAGGACACCCTGCGGGCCCTGAACAAGGCGATCGACGGCGTCCGCCAGGACCTGGAGGGCATGCGGTTCAACACCGCCATCGCCAAGATCACCGAGCTGAACAACCACCTGACCAAGGCCGGCGGCGCGGTGGCGCGCTCGGTGGCCGAGCCGCTGGTGCTGATGGTCGCCCCGCTGGCCCCGCACTTCGCCGAGGAGCTGTGGCACCGCCTGGGCCACGCCGAGTCGGTCGTCCACCAGGACTTCCCGGTCGCCGACGCGGCCTACCTGGTCGACGAGACGGTGACCTGCGTCGTGCAGGTCAAGGGCAAGGTCAAGGCGCGTCTGGAGGTTCCCCCGTCCGTCTCGGAGGAGGAGCTGGAGAAGATCGCGCTGGCCGACGAGAAGGTCGTCGCCGCGCTGGGCGGGGCCGGTGTCCGCAAGGTGATCGTCCGGGCGCCGAAGCTGGTGAACATCGTCCCGGCCTGACCACGAGGCCGCGGGTGAGGACGGGGGTCCTCGTCCTCACCCGCGGGCGCGGGCGGACGCGCGGGCGGGCGCGCGGGCGGACGGACGCGCGGGCAGGCGCCGTGGCGTGAACGCCGTCCGGGCGGGAAAACGCCCCCTAGGGGACGCAGGGCCTGCGGAACCGGGGAACGATCAGGGGCGGGTCGGGGGTTCCGTGGAACTCCTGACCCGCCCCTGGCGTTTACCGTGGGAGAGTGGTGGGGGGGACCGATTCCCGCACCGGGTGGCTGCGCGCGAAGGAGGAACTGCGGTGGATGTGGTCATTGCCGTGTTCGCGGTGATCTTCTTGCTGCTCGTCTCGCTGGCCGCCTGGGGCACGGTCAAGGCCGTCGGCGCCGCCAGGCGCGGCGTGGACCGCACCATCACCCAGGCCCGCCGCTCGGTCGAGGACACGACGCTGCGCGCCCGCTCGATGGCCCAGCCCGGCCCCGTCGGAGAGCTCGCCGAGCTGCGGCTGAAGCTGCGCACCTCGATGCGGGCCACCCAGCAGGCCCTGGAGGCGGGCTCGGCCGACGACGGCTCGCTCAAGGAGTCCCTGGCCCTCTTCGAGCGGCTCGGTGCTCACGGCCGTGAGCTGGACGGCGACCTCAAGCGGCTGGAGTCCGAACCCGACCGTGCCACCCTCGCCGAGCGGCTGCCCGGCCTGCGTGAGCGCACCGAGCAGATCGTCCGCTCCGCCGACTCCCTGCGCTGGGCCGCCCGGGACCGCGCGCGCCGCTTCGCCGAGGACGACCTGGAGTCGCTGAGCGCCCAGATCGACGTCGAGGCCGGCGCCCTGCGGCACTGGGACCGGGTCGAGGAGGCACCGCAGCAGACGCCGCCGCAGCCGTCCCCCGAACCCTCACGCGGCCGCCGGACCGAGCAGGAGGCTCCGCGTGAGGGCCGTGCCGCGCTGAACCCGTCGCGGCCCCGGACGCCCAACCCGTGGGAGAAGCTGGACCGGCAGACCCGGCCCGAGAGCACCACCTGACCTGCCGCGGCGCCGACGCGGAGGCGAAGGCTCCGGGGCGGTTACCCCCGCGTCACCGGGGTGGCATGCCGGGCGGCGAGTACGGCAGGTAACCTCCAGTCCATGTCCCGCCATGTCGCGATCGTCACCGATTCCACGGCCTACCTGCCGCCCCGGACGACGGCCCGGCACGGCATCACCTCCGTCCCGCTGACCGTCGTCCTCGGCGACCGGGCGCTGGAGGAGGGCACCGAGATCTCCGCCCGCTCCCTCGCCGAGTCGCTGCGCAGGAAGCTTCCCGTCACCACCTCGCGGCCCGGCCCGGAGGTCTTCGCGGAAACCTATCGGCGGATCGCGGAGACGGGCGTCTCGGCGATCGTCTCCCTGCACCTGTCCGCCGAGTTCTCCGGCACCTACGACGCCGCCGTGCTGGCCGCCCGGCAGGCGCCGGTGCCGGTGCGGGTCGTGGACACCGGGATGGTGGCCATGGCCCTCGGGTTCTGCGCGCTGGCGGCGGCCGAGACG
>NZ_JACADT010000174.1:0-8196 GCF_013421635.1 Streptomyces sp. UH6
CCGCTCCACCACGCGCAAGCGGGCGGCGCCGTACGCACGGGTGCTCACCGCGGCGTGCACAAGCCGGGCCTGGGCGGACAGCACTGTTCCTCCCCCGACCCGCCCCCTTCACAGAGGGACTTACGTTCCGCGGAGCGAGCCGTCGCGTGCGCACGTGAGGCCTGCGCCCACCCTCCCCCAAGCTCTCGACTTCGCTCGAGCAGGTGGGGGTACCCCCGGACGGAGTCTGGGGGAGGACCCCCATCGCCCCAGCGGCACGACTGCCCGCAGACGGTAACGGGAACGGCCGGGGCCTGCGGCACGAACGCCCGCAGACGGAACGGGTGGGGGCGCGCCCAGCGGCACGACTGCCCGCAGACGGAACGGGTGGGGGCGGGGTGGGGAGCGCACGGGGAACGCCCCGTGGACGGAGCGCGGGTGGGTCAGTGGGGGTCGGGGGCGGGTTCGGGGGCGCCGATGAAGGTCTGCCAGAGGGCCGCGTACCGCCCACCACGGACCAGCAACTCGTCGTGGGTGCCGTCCTCGGCGACCCGCCCGTGATCCATCACGATCACCCGGTCCGCCCGCGCAGCGGTGGTGAGCCGGTGGGCCACCACCAACGTCGTCCGCCGCCCGGCCAGCTTCTCCGTCGCCGCGTTCACCTGCGCCTCCGTGGCCAGGTCAAGCGCCGCCGTCGCCTCGTCGAGCAGCAGCACGTCCGGGTCCACCAGCTCGGCCCGCGCCAGCGCGATCAGCTGCCGCTGCCCCGCCGACAGGTTCCGTCCGCGCTCGGCGACCTCGTGCAGATAGCCGCCCTCCAGCGTGGCGATCATCTCGTGCGCCCCGACCGCCCGCGCCGCCGCCTCGACCTCCGCGTCGGTGGCGTCCGGCCGCCCGTAGGCGATGGCGTCGCGCACCGTGCCGGGGAAGAGATACGCCTCCTGCGGCACGACGCCGAGCCGACGCCGGTACGCCGTGAGGTCGAGTTCCCGCAGGTCGTGGCCGTCGACGGTGACCCGTCCGGAGGTCGGGTCGTAGTACCGGGCGACCAGCTTCACCAGCGTGGACTTGCCGGCGCCGGTCTCGCCCACGAACGCCACCGTCTGCCCGGCGGGGATGCGCAGACCGATCCCGGTCAGCGCGTTCGCCCCCGCCCCCGCGTCCGCGTCCGCGCCCTCGCCGTTGCCGACGACCGCGCCGTCACCGGCGTCCGGGCCGCCCGCACCGCCGTACGCGAAGTGGACGTCGTCGAAGACGATCTCCCCCCGCAGCTCGCGCACCGGCACCGGCCGCTCCGCGGCCTCGGTGGAGGTCGGCTCCCGCAGCAGTTCCTGGACGCGCCCCAGCGAGACGGTGGCCTGCTGGTAGCCGTCGAAGACCTGGGAGAGCTGCTGCACCGGGGCGAAGAACAGGTCGATGTAGAGCAGGTAGGCGACCAGCGCCCCCGCCGTGAGCGTGCCCGCGGCGATCCGCCCGGCGCCCACCCACAGCACCGCCGCCGAGGCGACCGTGGCGAGGAACTGCACGAACGGGAAGTACACCGAGATCAGCCACTGGCCCCGGATCCGCGCCCGCCGGTACAGGTCGCTGCGGGCGGTGAACCGCTCGCCGCCGGAACGCTCCCGGCCGAACGCCTGGAGGATGCGCAGCCCGGCGACCGACTCCTGGAGGTCGGCGTTGACCGTGGAGACCCGCTCGCGGGCCAGTTCGTACGCCTTCACGCTGGCGCGGCGGAAGAAGTACGTCGAGACGATCAGCGGCGGCAGCGTCGCGAAGACGACCAGGGCCAGTTCGACGTCGATCACCAGCAGGGCGCCCATGATGCCGAAGAAGGTGACCACCGAGACGAACGCGGTGACCAGGCCCGTCTGCAGGAAGGTCGCCAGCGCGTCGACGTCGGTGGTCATCCGCGTCATGATCCGGCCGGTCAGCTCGCGCTCGTAGTAGTCCAGGCCGAGCCGCTGGAGCTGGGAGAAGATCTTCAGCCGGAGCGCGTAGAGCACCCGTTCGCCGGTGCGGCCGGTCATCCGCATCTCGCCGACCTGCGCCGCCCACTGGGCGAGCACCACGGCCAGCGCCACCAGTGACGCCGCCCAGACGCCGCCGAGCGCGGCCCGCTGCACGCCGTCGTCGATGCCGTTGCGGATCATCACCGGGAGGAGCAGGCCGGTGCCGGCGTCGATCGCGACCAGCAGGAGGCTGACCGCCAGCGGCGCGCCGAAGCCGCGGAGCAGGCGGCGGAGGTTGTACTCCTTCTCCGGCCGGACCGCGCGTTCCTCGTCGACGTCGGGGGTGTCGGTGGCCGGGGGCAGGGCGTCGACCTTGGCCAGCAGGTCGGGTGTGGCGGGCATGCCCTCCAGGGCGGCGTCGCGCGGCTCGCGGTCGCCGGTCCACAGGCGGGGGGTGACGCCGCGCTCGGCGTCGAACTCAGCGTCCAGCTCGTCACGGACGGTGGTGTCGGCGGGCTCGGCGCCGAGGTCCCCGGCGCTCGCCCGGACGTGGCCCGGGGAGACTCCGCCGAGTTCGTCGGGGTCGGTGAGCAGGCCCCGGTAGAGGGCGCAGCGCTCGGTCAGTTCGTCGTGGGTGCCGATGTCGGCGAGGCGGCCGGCGTCGAGGACGGCGATCCGGTCGGCGAGGTTGAGGGTGGAGCGGCGGTGGGCGATCAGCAGGGTCGTCCGGCCCTCCATGACGTGGCGCAGTGCCTCGTGGATCTCGTGCTCGACGCGGGCGTCGACGGCGGAGGTGGCGTCGTCCAGGACCAGCAGGCGCGGGTCGGTGAGGATGGCGCGGGCGAGTGCGACGCGCTGCCGCTGGCCGCCGGAGAGGGTGAGGCCGTGCTCACCGACCTTGGTGGCGTAGCCGTCGGGGAGCGCCGCGATGAAGTCGTGGGCCTGCGCCGCGCGGGCGGCCCGCTCGACCTCCTCGTCCGTCGCCCCGGGGCGGCCGTAGGCGATGTTGTCGCGCACCGACTCGGAGAAGAGGAACGAATCCTCGGGCACCAGTCCGATCGCGTCGCGCAGCGACCGGAGGGTCAGCTCGCGCACGTCGTGGCCGCCGATCCGGACCCGGCCGCCGGTGACGTCGTAGAAGCGGGGCAGCAGCAGCGAGACCGTGGACTTGCCGGAGCCGGAGGTGCCGACCACGGCGAGGGTCTCGCCGGGGCGGATGGTGAACGACAGCCCGTCGAGGACGGGGCGGGTGTCGTTGTAGGCGAAGGAGACGTCCTCGAACTCGACGGTGGCGGGCGCGTCGGCGGGCAGCTCGGCCGTGCCGTCCCGGAACGACGGCTCGGTGTCGATCAGCTCCAGCACGCGTTCGGTGCCGGCCCGGGCCTGCTGGCCGACGGTGAGCACCATGGCGAGCATGCGGACCGGGGACACCAGCTGGGCCAGGTAGGCGGAGAAGGCGACGAAGGTGCCGAGCGTGATGTGGCCCTCCACCGCCAGCCAGCCGCCGAGGGCCAGCATGGCGACCTGCCCGAGCGCGGGCACCGCCTGGAGGGCGGGGGTGTACCGGGCGTTGAACCTGATGGTGCGCAGCCGCCCGGCGAAGAGCCGGCGGCCGACCGCACGCAGCTTGCCGGTCTCCTGGTCCTCCTGGCCGAAGCCCTTCACCACCCGGACGCCGGTGACCGCCCCGTCGACCACGCCGGCCACGGCGGCGGCCTGGGCCTGGGCGTACCAGGTGGCCGGGTGCAGCTTGGTGCGGCTGCGGCGGGCGATCCACCACAGGGCGGGGGCGACCGCGACCGCGACCGCGGTCAGCGGGAGGGAGAGGGCGGCCATCACGCCCAGGGAGATCAGGAAGAGCAGGATGTTGCCGATCGTCATGGGCAGCATGAACAGCAGGCCCTGGATCAGCTGGAGGTCGCTGGTCGCCCGCCCGACCACCTGGCCGGTGGACAGCTCGTCCTGGCGGCGGCCGTCGAGGCGGGTGATGGTGCGGTACATGTCGGTGCGCAGGTCGTGCTGCACGTCGAGGGCGAGGCGTCCGCCGTAGTAGCGGCGGATGTACGTCATCACGTAGACGACGAACGCGGCGGCGACGAGCAGGCCCGCCCAGGTGGCCATCTCCCGGCTGCGGTCGCCGATCACGTCGTCGATGATCACCTTGGTGATCAGCGGGATCAGCGCCATGACCGCCATGCCGGCCAGGGAGGAGCCCAGGGCGAGTATCACGTCCTTGGGGTGCCGCCAGGCGTACGCCCCCAGCCGGCGCGCCCAGCCGGGACCGCCGCTCTCCTGTTGCCGCTCCGTCACTCGGGGTGCCCTCCGCCGGTCCTGATCTTCTTCCAGGCACCAACCACGGACGATGCGGATTTCATCCCTCCGCAACAATTGGCCGTGACCGCCCGCATCGGCACGGTGACCGGACGGCCCCGGCGGCTCGGGGCGGAGGCGGCCGCACAGGTTTCGGACGCCGGTTCGAAACCTGTGGACAATCCCCAGGACGTGCGGGGCGGGGTCCATCAGAATGGGTGACATGCCGATACCCGGGACCCCGACACCCAGCCGTGACGAGCTGATCGACCACCTCGTGCGCACCCGTATCGCGGGGGACGTCGCCACGCCGCGTGAGAACAACCTGTCCCACTACCGTGCCCTCGCCAACGGCGACCGCTACTACTGGTTCGGTCTGGAGTTCGGCGACCGCTGGGCCGACGAGCAGGACGTCCTGGCCGTGATGGCGGAGCGGGTCGGGGTGGACGACGACCCGGCGCACCGGGCCGGGCAGGACACCATCGACCCGGAGCTGACCGTGGCCGGGCTGGAGCGGATGGCGGCACGGCTGCGGAAGGCGGCGGAGGACGGGCAGCGGGTCCTGCTGGCCACCGGCCACCCGGGCGGCCTGCTGGACGTCCACCGGGCCACGGCGGCCGCCCTGCGCGCCGCGGGCTGCGAGATCATGGTGATCCCGGAGGACCTCGGCACGGTGGAGGGCCGGGTGGTCCAGTTCGCCGACGTGGCCGTCGTGGAGCGCGGCGCCAGCCTGTGGCACACGCACTCGGGCGACCCGATGCGGGCCATCCTCTTCGCGCTGGCCGAGGACGGCCGTCCGCTGCCCGACCTGGTGGTCGCCGACCACGGCTGGGCGGGGGCGGCGGCCCAGCACGGCGTGGACGCGGTGGGCTACGCGGACTGCAACGACCCCGCGCTGTTCGTGGCCGAGGCGGAGGGCACCCTCCAGGTGGCCGTGCCGCTCGACGACCATGTCCACAGCCCCCGGTACTACGACCCGATGACCGCCTACCTGCTGAACGAGGCCGGCCTCTACGAGGGCTGACCCGGGCCCCCTCCACGCGCGGGCGTCGGGTCCAGGTACACCCGGCTGATCACCGGGAACACCTCCCGCAGCCGCCGTTCGGCGGCCTCGCAGGCCCACTCGACCTCGGCCGCGGTGGAGACGTCCCTGAAGTCGACCTTGGCGGCGACCAGGGCCTCCCGCGGCCCCTGGAGCAGCGTGGTGAGCTCCAGGACCTCCTCGATGTGCGGCACCGCCCGCAGCTCGGCACGGATGCCGTCCCGTACCGCGGGCGGCAGCGGGCGGCCCACCAGCAGCTCGGCGTTGGAGCGCCCCAGCACCCACGCGACGTACAGCAGCAGCGCGCCGATCAGCAGCGAGGCCACGCCGTCCCACACGCCGGAGCCGGTGAGCTGCCCGCCCAGCAGGCCGAGCGCGGCCAGCGTCAGTCCCACGAGGGCGGCGGTGTCCTCCATGACCACGGCCTTCACCGCGGTGTCCGGGGTGTGGCGCAGGTACCGCCCCGTGCTCGCCCCGTACCGCCGGGCCTCGGCCCGGGTCTGCCGCAGGCCGGTGCGCAGCGAGACCCCCTCCAGCACGAACGCCACCGCCAGCACGATGTAGGAGACCAGCGGGTCGCCCAGGTCCTCGCCCTTCACCAGGGTGTGGACGCCGTCGTAGAGGGAGAAGACGGCCCCGCCGACGAAGGTGGCGACGGCGGCCAGCAGCGCCCAGATGTACCGCTCCGGGCCGTGGCCCAGCGGGTGCGCCTGGTCGGCCGGTTTCTCGCTGCGCCGCAGCGCGGTGAGCAGGAGCAGCTCCGTGACGGTGTCGGCGACCGAGTGGGCGGCCTCCGAGAGCATCGCGCTCGATCCGCTGATCACCCCGGCCACCGCCTTGGCGAGGGCGATGCCGAGGTTGGCCGCGGCGGCGACGATCACCGTGACGGTGCTCTCCCCGCCGCCTTCGGAGGACACCTCGGCCGTGCTGCCCGGAAGGTTCGGCATGTGCCGATTCTCGCCCGTGGACGGGGGACGCGCTTCCGCGCGGACGCCGCGGTGCGGGGCGGTCGACCGCGGCCGCCCCGCACACCACCGGCTCCGTCCGGCTCGGCTCGGCTCGGCTCGGCTCGGCTCAGCTCAGCTCAGCTCAGCTCAGCTCAGCTCAGCGGGACCTTCCGCGCGTCGGACGGCACGACCGCCGCGTCGACGGCCTCCGGCACCAGTGACCTCCCCGGCGCGAAGGACCGCATCGGTCCTTGGACCGGCAGGTTCAGCGTGGTGGCGCCCAGGTCGATCCGGTACGCCGAGGCGGCGCCGTCGACCCGGACCGTACCGCCGTCGTAGCTGGTGACGACCAGCCCGAGCTGGTGTCCGGCCGGGACCAGGACGTCGTTGGTCTGCAGCTCCACGGTCAGGGCGTGCTTCCCGCCGCCCGCCAGGCGGGCCCAGCCGCGGCCGAGGACCTGCAGGTCGGACTGCTCGGTCCGCCGCTCGACGTCGCGGTAGCAGGCGTCGTCGACGGCGGAGGAGGCGCCCCAGCAGGTCTCCGTGGTCAGGGTGCGGGCCCCGTCACCGGAGGCGGAGACGCGCTGGGCGGGCCCGTAGTCGACCAGGGCGACCGCGAGCTGTCCGGTGGACGCGCCGGTGGTGACCGTCGTGGTGAGCGAGGCGGGTCCGGACAGGCGCAGGTCGTCGGCCAGCCGCCCGGTGGTGAAGAGGAGGCGCGAGTCCGAGGCGCCGGATCCCAGCATCTGCGCGAGCCGGCCGCTGGGGTTGTTGGTCCAGGCGGCCTCCCCCTTCTTCCCCCGCGCGCCCAGCGCCAGGGTGCCGTCCGTCCCCGGCCGCAGCGCGGCGACGCGGTCGGTCACCGGCCACGTCCCGGAGTGGACGACCCGGCCCGGGGCGATCTCGGCGCGCACCGGCGGCTCCTCGGTGACGCCGTTGTCGACGCCGTACAGCTCGTGGTCGAACCATCGGTGCAGGGTCCCGACCCACTCGGCCCGGTCGGAGTCGTACGGGTCCACGTGGCCCAGCCGGGTCAGGAACAGCTTGCGCTCGACCCCGTGCTCGCCCAGCGCCTCCCACCAGCGGGAGAAGTTCTGGGTGTCCACGTTGGTGTCCTGCAGGCCGTGGACGATCAGCGCGGAGGCCCGGACCCGGGAGGCGTCGCCCAGGGTGCCCTCGCGGTAGTCGCGCTCGTCCCAGAAGGCGGTGTGCTCACCGGTCTCGTCGGCGGCGTCGGCCCGCATCCGGGCGAGCTGCGCGGAGCAGTCGACGTCCAGCAGACGGCCGCCGGCCACGTAGGTCGACAGGTAGTTCGGGTAGCCGTAGGAGAAGGGCAGCCCCTGCCAGCGGTCGTAGTCGTACCAGGAGCTGATCGCGCCGATCGGCACGATCGTCTCGAGGCCCTCGGTGCCGAGGGCGGCGACGCCGTTGGCGAGCGTGCCGTCGTAGGACTTGCCGATCATGCCGGTGGCGCCGGTGGTCCAGTCGGCGTCCGCCGGGGAGCCGTCGGCGAAGGACGCCGTGGCGTTGCCGTTGAGCCAGTCGACGGCCGCCTTGACGGACAGGATGTCCGAGCGTCCGCCCTGGTCGACGCAGCCGGTGGAGCGGCCGGTGCCGGCCATGTCCACCTGGACCACCGCGTAGCCGCGCGGCACGAACCAGTTGTCGTACCAGAGCGGGAAGGACTCGATGGTGCCGTCCGCGTCGTAGGTCTTCTTCTCGCTCTCGTTGCCGCGGCCGCAGCAGGAGTAGTAGGGACTGGCGTCCATGATCACCGGAACGCGCTCCACGCCGTCGAGTTCGGCGGGACGGATGACGTCCACGGCTATCCGCTCCCCCGAGCCGTCGCCGTCGAGGTCGGGGGCCTCGACCCAGACCGACTCCTTGATCGCCTTCTCGTAGTCGTGCACCGCGGCGGTCCTGCCGTCCGCGCCCAGCCGGGCGCCGGTACCGGCGAGCGGGACGGTCT
>NZ_JACADT010000175.1:0-8186 GCF_013421635.1 Streptomyces sp. UH6
CTGAATGAGCAGCTACTTCACGGCTCGGCCACCCGCTTCTCGGGCTTGCGGCGTGAGTGGCTCCGGGCCGTCGCGGGCGGTGGCGGAGACATGGAGCCGGCGGCGGCCCGGGGCCGCCACGCCGCGCGGGCCGCGACAGCGGGCCGCCTTGATCCAGTAAGGAAACTCTTAACAGCTCGGCGCTTCACTCTTTCGGGCCTGCCGTGGCAATGACCTGGTTCCGGATCTCCATGAAGGACGTACGGGGCGATTGGACGTCGCCGTGCGGTCATCGGGATCGTGACGAACCGAAGTGGGTGTACGTGAACAGGCAGCGGGATGACGTACTCGAGGCGCACCGCGGGCACGCCCTGGTGCTCGCGCTCGAGATGCTGGCGATGGTGCGCCGGATGAGTCGGGAGGCGGCCGTGATGCGGGCTGACCTGGCGGAACTCAGGAGTTCGCGTGGACCCGGGCCTTCAGTTCCTCGACTTCGCGCTTGAGGTCCTGGTGTTCGGCGCTGAGGTGGCGGACCTCGTCGCGGAGGGAGGTGAGGACCTCGGTGAGCGTGGTGCCGTCCTCCTCGCCCTCGGCTCCGCTGCCGGCCAGGTACCAGGCCGGCGCCGTGTAGCCGTCCGGGAGTTCCCCGACGTCGGCGACGAAGCTGCCGCGGCCCTGGATCGTGTAGATGAGCCCTTCCTCGCGGAGGAGGTTCAGCGCGGCGCGCATCGTCATGTTGGCGATGCCGAACCGGTCCTGGAGCTCCCGCAGCGACGGCAGCTGCTCCCCCGGCTTCAGCCGGCCGGCACGGATCTCCTTGCGGATCGCCTCGGCAGCGTGCTGGTACGGCGGCCGCCGGTCTGGCCGGTCGCTCTTCGCGGGGGTCATGCATCCAGGTTAGCCGTCTAGCTCCCTTAGCACACCTACCCGGCCCTTGTTCCGCCGCACAGGTTTGGACACGCGCAGAACTTGGCAAGCTTGCCAGTGCTAGCACACCTAGCTCTACTAGTCCCGAGGTCGCCGTACGAGGCGACTACGAGGAAGGAACATCGCCATGGCACGCATTCGCGTGGGCTTCGCCCAGACCACCCGCCACATGGTCGGCATGCTGCCGACCCCGAAGTTCACCGACCAGGAGCGGACGCAGATCGCCAAGGACCGGGACACCGGCGAGAGCCTCTACACCGTCACGGTGTTCGTGATGGAGGACGAGCGGGCCGAGGCCATCAAGGTCACCGTCCCCAAGAGCGGCCTGCCGGACGGTCTCAACGTCGGCATGTTCGTCCGGCCGGTGGACCTGTTCGCCACCCCGTGGGCCCGGGTCTTCAACGGCCAGATCCAGGACGGCATCGCCTACCGGGCCAGCGCCCTCGAACTGCTGGGCAGCCCGGTGCCCGTGTCGGGGGGTGCTCCTGACGATCTCGCCTAGGAGGACCGCGGCTACCACTGGGACTGTCCGTCGAATGGAGGGAGTTGAGATGGAGCAAGTGACGCAGGTGACCAACTTCGGCCGCATCGTCGTCTGCCTGGCCCTCGCCGCCGCCTTCGGGTGGGTGGTGAGCTGGGTGGTTCGCTACCTCCGGGCAGACGCGGACATGCGGGCCAGCATGCGGCAGGCTCTGCGGGTCCGCCGGTCCTGGCGGCGGCTGGCCCTGATGGCCGGCCTGACCGTCACGGACTCGACGCCGAGCACGCTGGCCTCGCTCAGGAACACCAGCGGGACACCGCCCCGCCCCCGTGTCCTCGTCCCCTCCCTGCGGGTGCGGGCCGACCGGTACGGGGTGCGGGTCCGGGCGAGGTGCCTGCCGAGGGTCGGGCTGGAGGAGTACAAGCGGGCCTCCGCCTAGCAGATCGAGGTCTTCTACGCCAAGATGCAGGCCAACGGCAGCAAGGCGGCCACGGCCCACCAGGTCCACCGAACCTTCCGGACGGCGCTGAACGAGGCCGTGCGGCGTGGCCACCTCGGCAAGAACCCCGTGCAGCTCGCGAAGGCACCGCGCGTGCGGGAGCGGGAGGTGGAGCCGTACACGGTGGAGGAGGTGCGCCGGCTCCTCCAGGCCGCTGAACGCCGCCGCAACCCGGCTCGCTGGGCGGTGGCCCTGGTTCTTGGCCTGCGCCAGGGCGAGGCCCTCGGCCTCAAGTGGGCGGACGTCGACCTGGACAAGGGCGTCCTGATGGTCCGCCGCAGTCGGCGACGCCCCCGCTACGACCACGGCTGCGAGAGCCCGTGCGGGCGCAAGGCCGGGTACTGCCCGCAGCGCGTTCGGACCAACCCCGAGACCGCGGACACCAAGTCCCGCGCCGGGCGCCGGGCTGTCGGCCTTCCTCCACAGCTTGTGGAACTCCTCCAGCGGCACCGGGTACGCCAGGACGCCGAGCGCGCGCTGGCGGGGGAGAGGTGGGCCGATGAGGGCTGGCTCTTCGCCACGGAGACCGGCCGCGGCACCTCACCGCGCACGGACTACGACGACTGGAAGGAACTCCTGCGCACCGCCCGCGTCCGCGACGGCCGCCTCCACGACGCTCGGCACACCGCGGCCACGGTCCTGCTGATCCTCGGCGTCTCCGAGCGAGCCGTCATGGGCCTCATGGGCTGGTCCTCCACGGCTATGGCCGCGCGGTACCAGCACATGGTGGATACCGTTCGCACCAACGTTGCCGCGCAAGTGGACACGCTGATCTGGCAGGCCGATTGTCTGACCGGTGACGAGTAGTCCGGTTTTCAGAAGGGGCCGCAAAGGCCCTGGCAGGGGGGTGCGGAAGACCGTGAGGACCACTACATGTAGTGCCTGAACTTCAGTGTAGATACAACATGTTGTGGTTGCGGTGTCTCACGCTTACCACTGATCGCGGTATGCTCATCGCAACCTCACGACCACTCAGGTCGACGGGAGGCACCTCAGTCACGCCGGCAAGCAAAGAGCTGAGGTTCCCCCCGTCGTGAGGTCACGTACCTGGAGAAAGGTGATCGATGACTTCCGTACCCGACGGTACCCGAAATTGGTTTCCGGGCGGTAGCGCCCTCCCGTTCCCGGTGGCGTTCCCGCTGCCTGGTCTCAGCAACCCCTCTGCGGAGCTTTTCGCGGGGAGGGTGCTGGTGATCGTCGTCGTGCTCGCCGCTGCGGCCAACCGCTGGGACATCGTGGCTGCGCTTGTCACGCTGCTCGGCGGCGGTTCTGTGGTCTGCTGCCGGAAGTAGCCCAAGATCCTTCCCTTTCCGTCCCGATTGAGACGGGAAGTGAGACGGAGCAGCGCGAAGGGCCCGGTCCAACGGACCGGGCCCTTCGTCTACCAGCGGTAGCGGAGGGATTTGAACCCTCGGTGACTTGCGCCACACTCGCTTTCGAGGCGAGCTCCTTCGGCCGCTCGGACACGCTACCGAGGGAGACTTTACAGCACGGTGGGCGCTGCGCAGAAATCCGTTTGGGCGGCGGCCCCCGAAGGCGCTCAGCGGGTGCGGAAGAAGTCGGTGAGCAGGCGTGCGCAGTCGTCGGCGAGGACGCCTTCGATCACCTCGGGGCGGTGGTTGAGGCGCCGGTCGCGGACCAGGTCCCACAGAGAGCCGGCGGCGCCGGCCTTCTCGTCGCGGGCGCCGTAGACGACCCGGTCGACGCGGGACTGCACCAGCGCCCCCGCGCACATCACGCACGGTTCCAGGGTCACCACGAGGGTGCAGCCGGGCAGTCGCCACTCACCCCGCGCGGCGGCGGCGCGGCGCAGCGCCAGCACCTCGGCGTGGGCCGTGGGGTCACCCGTGGCCTCGCGTTCGTTGTGGCCGACGGACAGGACCGTGGTGCCGTCGGGGGCGAGCACGACGGCGCCCACCGGGACGTCGCCACCCGGCAACGCCGCCCGCGCCTGTTCCAGCGCAAGGCCCATGACGGGCCGCCAGGGATCGCGCACGGGGTCGACGAGGCCGGTGGGGCCGCCGGGGCCGGGGCCGGGGGCGTCGGTACGGCTCCGCCCCGCACCCGGGAGGGGGCGCGGGGCGGTGGGGTCGGTGGTCACACGGGGACGTTAGCGGACCGTCTCCAGGACCTCGGAGGCGCCGACCGCCTCGGCGATGGTGTTCAGCGCGTCGTTCGCCTCGAGGGAGCGGAGCTCCTTCTCGCTGACGCCGAGGTCATCGAGGACCTCCCCGTCGCCGACCGGTCCGTGCGGCACCGGGCCGCCGGCGCCGGCCACGCCGTCGTCGTCGTCGGAATCGTCGAGCAGGTCCTGCGGCTCCCCGTCCTCGGTGCCGTCCAGGTCGAGCGCGTCCAGGTCGGTGGTGTCGTCCTCCTCCGGCTCGCGGCCGAGCACATCGTCGGTGAGCAGGATCTCGCCGTACGAGCTGCGGCGGGCGGCCGCGGCGTTGGACACGTAGATGCGAGGGTCGTCCTCGCCGTCCACGCGCACCACGCCGAACCAGGCGTCCTCCTGCTCGATCAGCACCAGAACCGTGTCGTCGTCGGGCGAGGCTTCACGGGCCAGATCGGCCAGGTCCGCCAGGGTCTCCACATCGTCGAGCTCCGTGTCGCTCGCTTCCCACCCGTCTTCGGTGCGCGCGAGCAGTGCGGCGAAGTACACCGTGACTCTCCCACTGGTCATAGGTGTGCCGGTTGGGGTTCCCCCCGGCGGGGTCACGGGCGGGGGACCGAGGAGTCCGAGGTTCCCGCCCACTCGGAATCGTGGCAGAAACCTCGCTCGCAGGGGATGTCTTCGACTCCCTGTGTCTGGCTCTTTTGATCGTGACCGGCCCCGGAGGCCTTCCCGCGCCCGGCGCGTCGTGGTGCTCCTACCAGCGGAAGGTGCGCATGCGCATGGCGTGGCGCAGGCGCGCCGCCTTGGCGCGGCGGGGCTGTACGCGGTCGCGGAGCTCACGGGCCTCGGCCAGGTCGCGCAGGAACTGGGCCCGGCGGCGGCGCCGCTCCTCGTCCGTCTCCGGCGGCCTGGCCGGGCGTGGCGGGGGAGGCGGCTCGGCGCTCCGTCGGCGCGTGGTGGCGGACGTGAGCGGAGGCGGCGGCGGGGGCTCCTCCACCTGCGGCTTCCGCGCCTGTCCGCCGGACGGCTGCCGTCGTGCCCCCTGCTCTCGGGAACTGCGGCGGTCGGGCACAGCATCACCACCCCGGTCCGGTCTGTCCGTGTTCCTTCCACCTTCCCTCGGACAGCGGATTCGATGCCGCCCGGATGCCGCGACGGGTCGCCGCCGGGGACCGGACGGCCTGGTGAACCGGGCTTCCGGGCCCGGTTACTGTGGAGCAATGCGTCTCCACGTCGTCGACCACCCGCTGGTCGCCCACAAGCTCTCGACCCTGCGCGACCGGCGCACCGATTCCGCGACCTTCCGTCGGCTCGCCGACGAGCTCGTCACCCTGCTGGCCTACGAGGCCACCCGTGACGTGCGCACCGAGCAGGTCGAGATCGAGACCCCGGTGGCCACCACCACCGGCACCCGGCTGTCCCACCCGCGTCCGCTGGTGGTGCCGATCCTCCGGGCCGGTCTGGGCATGCTGGACGGCATGGTCCGCCTGCTGCCGACCGCAGAGGTGGGCTTCCTGGGCATGGTGCGCAACGAGGAGACGCTGACCGCGTCCACGTACGCCACCCGCATGCCGGAGGACCTGTCCGGGCGTCAGGTGTACGTCCTGGACCCGATGCTGGCCACCGGCGGCACGCTGGTCGCGGCCATCCGCGAGCTGATCGAGCGCGGCGCCGACGACGTGACGGCCGTGGTGCTGCTGGCCGCGCCGGAGGGCGTGGAGGTCATGGAGCGCGAGCTGGCGGACGTGCCGGTCACCGTGGTCACCGCCTCGATCGACGAGCGGCTCAACGAGAACGGCTACATCGTTCCCGGCCTGGGCGACGCGGGCGACCGCATGTACGGCTCGGCGGAGTGACGGCCGCCGGCTCTCCGGCGTGACGGCCGCCCGCCCTGCGGGTGGGACGACCTCGCCCTCCGGGGCGGACCTGGCCTGAGCCGGGGCCGCCCCGGAGGGCGAGGTCCTTTCCGGGCGTGTGCCGGGGGCGGGCCGTGGTGGGCGCGCTCCGGTGCGCGGGAGTGTGTGTCCCGCGGCCTGTGTCCCGCGGCCTGTCCCTGCGGCCTGTGCCCCGCGGCCCGCGGTGCGTGTGCGTGCGGGCTCAGCAGCCCTTCTTGGTGGCCTTCGGGGCCGGTGCCGGCGCCGTCAGGGCGGTGAGCGCCTTCTCGGCGTCGACCGGCGTGGCCAGGTCCTTGAAGGCGTCGCCGATGATCAGGTCGACCACCGGGGTCTTCGCCTTCCCGTCCGGCCGTCGCGCGGCGTCCGGCCTGACCTCGGCTCCGGCGAGCTGGGTCCGCAGCACCGGCAGCACGGTGTCGGCGGTGTCCGGCGCGCCCATCAACAGCCCGGCGCCCTTCACCTTCTTGTCGTACTCGGCGGGCGCGTTGCCCACCTCGCCGATCAGGAAGCCGCGCTTCTTCAGCTCGTCGGCGGTCTTCTTGGCCAGACCCCCGCGGGTGGTGGCGTTGAGCACGTTGACGGTGATGCCGTCGGGCCGGGGATAGGCCTTGGCGGGGGTGGGCGAGGGGCTCGGGCGGGTGGCGCACTCCGCGCTCGAGCCGGCCGCCGACGCCTCGTCGCCGCCGGTGAAGACGTCGATGAGCTGCAGCGTGCCCCAGCCGAGCACACCGAGCAGGGCGACGGGGAGCGCGGTCAGCGCGACGATCCTGCCGCGCTTCCTGGGCCGTCGCATGCGGGGGTAGGTCTTCCCCGTGACGCGGTACCGGCCGCCCATGCCGGGTGGGGTCAGCATGCTCATGAGCGCAGCGTAGTGCGCCCGGCCGGTGATGCATACAAGACGATCATCATCCCGGCGGGAATCAACCCGAAAGGGGCAACGGGTACCGCCGATCAGTCCAGTTCGAGCACGCGGGCGTGCAGCACCTGGCGCTGCTGGAGCGCGGCGCGGACCGCGCGGTGCAGGCCGTCCTCCAGGTAGAGGTCGCCCCGCCACTTCACGACGTGCGCGAAGAGGTCCCCGTAGAAGGTGGAGTCCTCGGCGAGGAGGGTCTCCAGGTCGAGCTGCCCCTTGGTCGTCACGAGCTGATCGAGGCGGACCGGGCGCGGCGCGACGTCCGCCCACTGCCGGGTGCTTTCCCGGCCGTGATCGGGGTACGGCCGGCCGTTTCCGATGCGCTTGAAGATCACACGGAAAGCCTACCGGGAGTGGCGTCCTCGGCGCAGCCACTGACGACGAACCGGGCCGCCCGGCCCGCGCGGCCCCCGCGGAGGACGGCGTGGCGCCGTTCCCTCCTCGACGACACCCGCGCGGCCGGCTCATCGGCACCCGAACACCCGCGTCCGGGCCGCCCGCGCGTGCGGCACGGGTACGGGCTCCGGTGGCCGTGGGGCGGGGCGGCGGGGCATGCAGGGCTGTCGGCATGCAGGGCTGCCGGCATGCGGGGCCGACCGAAGGGGCCACCCCGTGGTGGCGGTCCGGGCGGCGGCTACTGTGCGGTCTTCGCGGCCTTCGCCGCCTTCGCCGCGGCCTTCATCTCCTGCTTGTGGGCCCGCACCTTCACCAGGGACTCCGGCCCCGTGATGTCCGCCACCGAGCGGAAGGAGCCCTCCTCCCCGTACGAGCCCGCCGCCTCGCGCCATCCCTGGGGAGCGACCCCCAGCTGCTTGCCGAGGAGGGCCAGGAAGATCTGCGCCTTCTGGGCCCCGAACCCCGGCAGGTCCTTCAGCCGCTTCAGCAGTTCCCTGCCGTCCGCGACGTCCCGCCAGACCGCCTCGGCGTCGCCGTCGTAGTGCTCCACCAGGTACTGGCAGAGCTGCTGGATGCGCCCGGCCATCGAGCCGGGGTAGCGGTGCACGGCCGGCTTCTCCGAGAGCAGCGCCGCGAACGCCTCGGGGTCGTACGCGGCGATGTCGTGGGCGTCCAGGTCCTCCGCGCCCATCCGGTCGGCGATGGTGCGGGGTCCCTTGAACGCCCACTCCATCGGCACCTGCTGGTCGAGCAGCATGCCGACCAGTGCGGCGAGGGGGCTGCGGCCGAGCAGCGCGTCGGCCGGGGGGTCCTGGGCGAGGCGGAGGGTGACGTCCATGCAGACGATGATCCCGCGAGCCGGAACTTCCCGCTCCCCGGCCCCCGCCCGACCCCCGGCACCCCGGCCCCCTCCGGGCCGCACGCGGGACCCGCCGGGCTCACACCGGACCTGTCAGGACCTGCCCGGCCCCACCGGGACC